>CAIYTJ010000562.1 GCA_903929065.1 uncultured Bacteroidales bacterium
AACTGACAACTGATAACTGAACTTAGGTGGTTATAGCGACAGGGTTCCACCTCTTCCCATTCCGAACAGAGAAGTTAAGCCTGTCCACGTCGATGGTACTGCCGAAAGGTGGGAGAGTAGATAGCCGCCGTTTTTAAAGCCCCGATTACTGTAAAGTAGTTGGGGCTTTTTTTGTGCAACAGAAAGAGAATTGAATTGATAAATCAAAAATAAATCATCAAATAAATAGAACGAAGATTATATCAAATAATTAATCTTTAATTATTGAGTTTGCCTTTTACCATTCCAATCCGCTAACTAGCTGATAGCCTGTCCACATCAATGTTACTGCCGAAAGGTGGTAAGAGAGTGGATAATGTCGTTTTCTTAGCCCCGTAAAATAAATTGTTAAGGGCTTTTTTGTGGGAAATATTCAATTGAAATAATCAAATATTAAATGCTCCCTGCCTTTATGTAAATACTTGAAAACTTAAACTCAAAAACTCTCGACCATTTCCATAAATGCTCCCAAGATTATAATTAATTGGCTTTGATAAGTCAGTATTCGCAATAACGTAATTCTCTGTGTGCTTTTCAATATATCTCAATAAATACTTAATAATATATCTAATTTGCTTCGAATAATTCCATTATATTGTCCGCATAAAAATTACCGTATTTAGTAACCTTATCGGTGTCTTTAAAATTTGAAAGTCCCTTATTTAATTTTTTGACCATTATAGTACGAATATATGAAACAACATTATTGTACAAGCGAGGAAGTTGAATACATATCTGTGATTTTAAATTTTATGGTCTTTCATATGACAAATCGGCTAAATAGATGCGATTTAGTGGCCTTTTAATGCCTCTGAATCAATTCATTTAATTTGCCAACACAATTAATTATATTGAAATAGTTTTACTCTAATAATTGATTATTTGATTGTCGATTAGGTGTAAAAAAAAGAGCTTCTCATTTAGAGAAGCTCTTTAATTTTATCAAGAATTAATTCTTTTAGTCGTTTTCCTATTGTCTTGTTAGCACTTCGTACATAATACGATTACCAGCAGAACTATTATAATAGCAATTTAAAACGAATGTTTTAGTTACCGGATTATAATAATTTATTTCTGTAGGATTTGCCGGAGCAGCAGGTGCAGTTAGAGCATCACCAGTCCAGGTAGTAAACATAGCACCAACTACATTTCCTGCACCATCAACTGGGGTTGCATTTACTTTAAAGCAAGTTACGCCACCAACTGTAATTGTATTTGTTGTAACTTCAACATTTACGTGATAAGTTGCGTAGTTACCAAATTTAGGATCCTGAACTGTAGTTGCATTAATAGTACTTAAGTGTCTGTCTTCTGCTATTGGTTCAGTAGCATTACCAGGTCTGATACGATAACCGACCGTACTATAAATTCCATCATATTGGTTTTTGATATTGAATTTTACAAAACCAGTTTTCAAGCTACTAATAGTGTATTTTGAATCACTAACTGATAATAATTCTACACCAAATACAAATACACTTGCAGGACTAAAGTTTGTTGGATTAAATTTAACTTTAATATATGCTTCTTGTTGTCCGGCAGGAATAGTAACTTTATAATTTGCATTTTGAACTACAAATTTAGTAGAATCAGCTATAACTAAACCTGATGCTGCAAATACATCCATTGGGGCTGTTAATACGCCGTATTTCACCAATGTATCCTTAGGAGCAACTACACCAACGGTATTATTAACCAAACTTCCTTGCTTTAAAAGTCTGAAAGTTACAGTAACATCACTTGTAGCAGGACCCGAAGTTAATCTAATCGGAACAAGGTCATTTACAGTTACATCGCTATTAACCAAATCATAGCCACGTGAAACTGTATTTGTCATATTATCCGAAGTTAAATGAACTTCCACAAAGTTTTGATTTTTGGTATTTTTGGTACCAATCAAATTGTTATCATAGTTACTATCTGTTAAGCAAGCACTTAATGTAAGAACTAAGGCAAGCGTCATGATAGGAAACACTTTATTAATTATCTTATTCATAATTATTTTATTTTTTAAGTTTTTAATATTAAACTATCAAGGTTGCCAGAAAAGTTTTTCTGTAAAGATAGTTGTTGTATTTCTACCCGGACTTGCAATATTAGCCGAATTTACAGACCATTCAGACTGTGGATAAGGCATAACATTTGGTAATTTAGTACTTGTACGGTTAGGATTATATGACAAATATCCAGGAAGTAAAATCAATGCACCTCTTCTGTAATCAGTCCATGATTCTAAAGGATCTGTACCGCAATTGGCAATGTATTTCTGGAATCCAATAAATTGAACCTTTGTTGTTACACTTGTACCGGAATTTGCCCATTGAGCTGTACTTACAGCTGCAATATAAGCTGTAGCAGCAGCAGCAGGAGTTGGATTAGCTGTTGTAGTTGCATTCAGGTAAGTAAATGATTCTTTGATTGCACTTTCAAACATTGTTTGAGCAGCAGCATCTCCGCCTGTCAACCAAGATCTTGTAATAGCTTCTGCCTGGAAAAACAAACTTTCATATGCAGGAAGAATAAACTGATCTTGTGTTGCTGTTCCCGGATAAATTTCAGAACCAACAATTGTATTATTAGAATTAGCAGCATTACCTCCTAATGCACCATAATCTGTACCAGCAACTGTACCTAAATAAAATTTAGTACTACGTGGATCTGTTGCTCCACTACCAAGTATTGTTTTATAGAAATAATTATTTGGCTTATTGTTTGTTGTAGCAGCAGCACCGGCGGGTGTTAATCCATAAGCTCCATAAAATGGATTTTGTTTAGCTGTAGAATTAGTATAACCTGGTTGAACTGATACATTTTGTCCTGCAGTTAAAAATCCACCATCTGTTGCAATCTTAGTAAGTTGAGCAGCTGAAGGTGTAAATCCACCACCTGCTTTATCAGCTTGATGCAAGAAAATTCTTAGTTTAATCGTATTGGCGAATTTTTTCCACATTGTTACAGCAGTTGAAACACTACCTCCGCGTGCAAAAATAATGTCAGTTGTTGCAAAAGTAGATTTTGGTGCCGCAGAGTTTAAATAAACTATTGATTTGTCTAACTGAACTAATAAATCAGCATAAATATCAGATGCTTTGTCATAAGCTGGCTGTGGATATTTCACATAATCAAAAGTTTGAGAATATGGAATAGAGCCAAACTGATCAACAGTTTCTTGCCATAGTTTTACCGATAAAACCATTGCTGCCCCAGCCAAAACAGAATCGTTAGCTGCTAAAGCTCTTGTTTTAACCTGATTAAGGTCAAACTGAATGTTATAAGCATCATCCCAGTTTGTTTCTGAGAAAGTATTTGTAGCTTTATAGGTAGTTTCTTCCTGTTCTACGATAAAAGTACCAGAACGGGACCAATAGCCCATCCAGTTGTTTAAGAAGACGAAGCGAAGTGCAGCACGTCTTCCGACTGCATTTTCAGCTTGCGTAAATATCAGGTTTGGAGTAATATTATCTCCGGTTACACGGTTAGGATCCTTGTTTATGTTCAGGAAATCGCTACACGAGCTGGTTGCCAAAACAACAGCCAAAAGCGACAAGATCACTATATTTTTTATTTTTTTCATATCTCTGTAGTTTTATAATTATTAAAACTGTAAATTAACTGTTGCTCCAAAGAACCTAGAAGAAGGTGTTTGATAAGCATTACTAACTCCATAGGTATTACCGGTTGAAGTATAGTTGAATTCAGGATCACCCCATTGGTTTGATGCAGGTAAGAACATCAACAAGTTCTTTCCGATTAAGCTTAAAGAAGCTTTTTTCAAGAAACTAATGTTGTTTTTCAAGAATTTGCTTGGCAAATTATAAGTTACATTTACTTCACGTAATCTCCAGGCAGCTGCACTACTGAAATAGTTAGTTCCAATACCTGTATTGGTATTTTTACCAGTCCAGAATCCATAATTTCCGTCAGAAACCAAACGAGTTGTGTTATCAACATATTTTCCAGTTGTAGGATCTAAATACACTGAATTAGGGAATACAAAGCGTTGACGTCCATATTCGGCTGAACGAGCTGATATACCTGAGAAGTCCATATCTGCACCAAGTCCTGAATAATAATTATGACCGCCTTTATAGTCGAATGTTAAAGAAACGCTAAAGTCACCAATGTTATATGAAGGTGAAATACCTACAATCCATGTTGGTATAGTTTTTCCCATTGTAACCATGTTAGAAGCCAAAGAAGGATTACCTTGTGCATCAACAATTACTTTTCCAGTTGCTGGATCACGATTGTAATCTGTCAATTGGAATTGGAAAGCAGGTTGACCAACAGCAGCAATCTCATTAACTGTAGGGTTACTTGCAGCATTTTGGATAAAGTTAGCACTACCATTCAAAATTACAGGAATATTACCCATTGTTGAAGTAACCTGATTTTCGTTGTATGTAGCATTCACTTTTAAATTAAAGTTACCATTACCAATTTTTACCAGTGGAGTTAATGATAAATCTAATTCAACACCTGTGTTACGGAAACTTGCTGCATTTGCTAAAGCTGTTGGATAACCAGTAGCCCAAGATTGTGTTACTGACAAAATCTGGTTTGTATTATCCTGATTAAAATAAGTAGCTTCAATGCTTACGCGGTCATTATCAAATAATCTGAATTCAGCTCCAACTTCAGTAGTTGTAACAAATTCCGGTTTCAAATCCGGACTAGGAATAGTATTACCAGCAGTGTAACCAACATTATTACCAAATGGGAAACCAGTACCAAGACCATAAACAGCCTGAGTGTTATAAGCGCTTAAGTTCACATTACCAGATTTGTTCCATGCACCTCTCAACTTAAAGTAATTGATTGAGTTATCTTTCAAAGCAGGGAAAATGTCAGACATGATTAACGAAACACTTGCGCCAGGATAGAATACAGACCTGTTAGCTTCAGCTAAACGGCTGTCCCAGTCATTACGACCAGTTAATTCCAAGAAAGCTAATTTTTTATAACCAATAGAAACGTTACCGTATGCAGAAACCAAGCTGCTGTTAATAGTTGCATTATATGGATAAGCTGGAACATTTGCATCACCTGAACGTACAGATACATTATATAAGCCAGGAACTACCAGGTTGTTACCACCTAAAGCAACGTCAACATAGCCGTTTTTGCGGATTGAAGAACCTGCAACATATTTAATGTCAACATCATTTGCATTAACCTCACCACTTAAGAATGCATCCACATTCACACGGCTTGTAACGGTCATATCGTTAAACACTAATCCCGGTTGATTATGATATTGAGTATTGTTACGTTGTAAAATTTTTGTTGTGTAATCTGAAACAACAACAGGACCATCTGTATTTTGCCAGTTAGACAAAGAAACGTTAGTACTTGCTTTAACATCGGCTTTTAACCATTTTGCAAATTTGTATTGCAGGTTTAAGTTTCCAATAAAGTCATGAGTAGTACCGGTTTGTCTAAGGTTTGCAATCAACCAATAAGGATTCCATGCATATTCACACCAGTAGTTATCATATTTTCCCCATTCGCTGTTCAGGTCTTTGTAAGATAACATAGGAATGTTAGCTCCTGCCTGGAAAAGGTTAGCCATAATGGAACCTGTATAAGAACTGGTTGAAAGATTTGGCATATCGCCTTCGTTTACAACATCATAAGTTGTATTTGTATAATTGATGTTATAATCAATTTTTAGATTTTTGTATTCTTTTCCAGAGTTGAAACGTAATGTTGTTCTGTTACTCTTATCGCTTGGCATTAAACCCTTAACATCAGCATTAGTTACACTGAAGAAGAAGTCTTTACTTGACAAAGAAACTGCATTTTGGAAAGTCATACCTGTATTCCAGAAGTCAACTTTATCATTGGCATGAATTGCACTGTAAGGACCGGTTTGTTGGTGGCCTAATGAGTTTACAATACCAATTGGTTGAATTGAACCATCAAATTTAGGTCCATAGTTCTGATTTTCAATAGGAGAATAGATTGTATTTCCAAATTGGTCTACAGTTTCACCACCCCAACCTCCGAATGAAGATTGTAATTTAGGGAAATAAGCTACACGCGTAGCCTGAAGTGAAGATGTGATTGAAACAGCAGTTTTTTCTGTATCACCTCTTTTGGTTGTAACAATAATTACACCATTTACAGCGTCAGGACCATATAATGCAGCAGAAGCGGCACTTTTCAAAATTGTAATGTCCTGAATATCTTCCGGAGCAATTGAGCTTAAATAACCTAAACTTACAGGTGAACCATCTAATACTAACATTGGCTGGTTGTTACCGGTTAGGGAACGGATACCACGAATGTTGATTTTAGAGTTTTCAAATACACCACTATTAGTAGTCGTGATATTCAAACCTGAAACTTTACCATTCAAAGCCTGCTGAACGTTAGTTGAGTTCGCTTGAGTGATAAATTTGTCTTTAATAGTTGTAGCTGCATAACCTACTTCTCTTTCTTGTCTCTTAATACCAAGAGCAGTAGCAACAACTAAAACTTCATCCATTTGTTTTGAGTCAGCTTCTAATTTAATGGACATGCCATTTTTAGCTTCGACCTCAACAGTCTTCATCCCCACATAAGAGATGACAAGGTTTTTTGCATTACCTTGCAAACTGATTTTAAACTCACCATCTGTTCCGGTAATTGTACCAACAGTTGTACCTTTTACCATTACAGTAGCACCAATAACAGGTTGCCCATCATCCGCGGAAAATACTTTTCCCGAAATGGATTTTGATTGAGCATTAACCAAACCTACGCTAACCAAAATTAGGCAAGCCAATAAGAACGTTAGTTTTCTCATAAATTTAACATTTTGTTTATTAATCTTCTTTAATTTGCGTTTTTTCCCAGTAAGTATATTTAATCAGTTTGCAAAAATAAAGTATTAATAATTAAAAAACAAGTGTTTTTGATGATAAATAGAAAAAATATACAGATTTTTTGTGTCATATTGTAGGCAATATGTTTTTCTGACAACGCCATAAGTTCATTAAAGCAACAATTATAATCTATTAACGTATGTGCATGTTGTTGATATAGTGCATTATAGGTTTTATCGTAAATCAAATTTATGCTCAAATATTGTAAATGTAAAAAAATGAAAATGAAAAAATAAAACATGAAATTATTTTTACATGAAATAAACATTTAACAAGATAAACATTAAAATTTTACGTTAGAGTGCCAGTTTTAAAGCAAAAATGAAGAGATTGCGGAAAAATTTCATCAATTTATTGCAGTTTTAATCTGTCAACTTACAAATAGAAACTATTATTTAAATAGAAAACTGAAGTAATCTAATAATTATGGAAAGATTGAAAATGCCAAAAATGTAAAATTTACTATTCCAAAAATAAAAAACCTCTGAAAACATTTCTGTTTACAGAGGTTTTGTGACCGCAGCAGGATTCAAACCTGCAACCCCCACATCCGTAGTGTGGTACTCTATTCAG
>CAIYTJ010000563.1 GCA_903929065.1 uncultured Bacteroidales bacterium
AAAAATAAAATTAAATAAATTAAAATAAAGTAAAATGGCAAGTTATATTACAGCTTTCGTAGTCAAAAAAAATGGCAATCCGTTTATCAATTCAGATGGTTCTGTTGGTAATATAATGGAAGTACCTACACCCGAAAATGGTGGAGTAATTGATGGTGATGTATGGCTTACGCCAGTTAATCAGGATATTCTTTCTGATTTTTTAGAATTGCCATATAATTTGAATAACAGTTTAGAAAACGTTGCACCTACCCTGTATTCAGTTGCAGGGGTGTTAATCAGTTCTTCTAAATCGAGTGATTCTTATGTGTTGTTAGGAACGTCTGCTCAATATATTGCAGGTACTTTACCTACCGTTTGGGGTAGTTTAATTCACACAAAACAAAAAATACCCGTATGTCAAACTTTGGGTTCTACGAATCCTGTAAGTGGTTTATATGAAATTACATTGGGTGTACCAAGTCAGTTGACAGGTAAGTTATACGCTTTTGGTTACTTTAACGGAGTTGCTTTAACTGCACTAAGTACAGGTGGTTATAATGATGCACCCGAATTAGTTATAGCAATGAACTCAAATTGGGGCGCAACAGTAGGCGGTACATTTACTGCAACAGTAGATGGCTTAACAGTTATTTTAACTCAAACAGCAGGTACAGGTACAGCAGTATTCTGTGGACAGATTTTAGAAATTAACGAATCAGCTTAATTTAAAATAACAAAAGATTGGCAACGCATACTCAAATACCGAGTTGGACAATACCCGCTTTGGTTATAGCTTTTAATCATGTCCAATTTATTGATAGTGATTTAGTAGTTGGAAGGGTTATAGATATTCCATGTAAAAATGATAATATTTATGACAATGAAGATATGTGGGCTATACCCGTAAAAGATAACGGTATTTTTACACAATTTGATTTTCAATTAAAGACAGGTGATTATTTAGCACAGCCATCATTCGATAGTTTTACAGTATTCAGATTAAGGGATAAGAATTATAACGAATGGATTGTATTGGGTACTAAAAATGATTTCTTTACTTCATGTGCTACTTGTTGTGATAAAGATGGTGTACCAATGGTAGGACTTGATGGTAGTTTTTCAGATAGAATTGCACCTTGTCAAACTGTTGATATAGTAAACGGTTCAAATGTTCCATACGCAATATTTTCTTTACCAACATTAGGTGTAGGCGAGGCTTATTTCCCTTATGGTAGTATTGATAATGTAGCTTTAACAACAGCAAGTAGCGAAGGTTATAATGATGTAACGGCTCTATTAGCCTTCTTAAATGGTACGGCAGGTTGGGATGTAGCAACATGGACAGAAGTAGGTGGAATCGTTTATGCAACAGGTGTTACAACAGGAAGTAATGTATGTGTTAATATAGTGGCTGTAATTCCTTCCCCGTAATTTAATAATACCCTTTAGGGTCAATATTATAAAATAACTAAAGGGCAGTCCGTAAAAAAGATTGCCCATTTTAATTTTAACGACATGACAATAAATAACAGCCCCGATATTACAAACCTGATAGTACAGGCTACGTGGGATATTTCAAATCCTTCTGCACAAGTAATACTTGAAAATTTAAGTACAGGTAGTAACCTTGCGGTTTGCTCATGGGCTTTTGTAACTACTTCACCATCGGGTACTGTTATACATGACGGAAATATTAATCAACCCGATATTACGGGTAATTGGACAGACCATGTTTTAACTGATTTATTTCCTAAACCATTTAATCAAATTGAATTTAGTGGCGCACCATATACCTTTATTGTAATAGTTAAAGATAGCAATGGTACTGTATTTACAGGAACACCACAATTAGCTTCTATTTGCAGACCAAATGGGAACACTAATTTATCAACAGATACTTATGGTATTGCAAGTTCAGATGTAAAAGTTAAATGTCAGGATGCAAGAGTATTTTTTCAAGATACAACATACACATCTTATAAAGGATTAGCGGGTGTACAGGTTTCGTCAGTATTAAGGGTAGTTTATCCTATTGATGAAACAAATAATATACCTACTCCATTTGTGGCAGCAGGGTACTCGACAGCGTTAGTGCCTATTTCATACAGTTCACCAAATTATCAATTCGTACAGGAATCGGTTTATGATTATGATGTAAGTAATAATACTTTTATAAGAATTAAATACAAGGTTAATATTACTTTCCCTGTTTTGTGTAATGTAGATTTAGGACAATTACAATGTGAAATAAATAAATTAATAGACCAAGTAGAAACAGGAAATTGTAGTGATGTAATTTCTGCAACAAATAAATTAGGATTAATTACAAGTAAATTTATGCTTGTAATAATGGGTATTACACAACCATTGACAGGTGTAGATGTTTACGGACTTATCGAAGAAATAAAATTAATAGGTGGTTTTGATTGTAATTGTTGTACAGCCCCAAGTGGTATAATTCCACAAACGGCATCAATAATTGACGGATATAATTTTTCAGTAAATAAATTAGGTGGTGATGTAAATGGTAACTTTAGTGTAAGCGGTAATAATATTACATTGAATGTTGGTGATGTAAAATATGTAGTAACAGTTTCACAAGATTCACCAAGTGAAGTAACGGCATTTAGTATTAATAGTTCACTAAGTAATGACGGATTTACAAAAACATATTACCTTAATATTGACGGACAACAGTTAGGCATAGACGTACTTAACAATATTGCGAATAATCCAACGGCGGTAAATTTACTTAATTCATTAATTTCTGTTGGTTCGGCTAACTTTAAATTAATAGTTGATGGTAAGTGTGTTTACACTTCATCTTCATTGTATAATTACGATTTTACTTTACATAATATCCCCGCAAATACAACTTTTGCAATATTAACAAGTATTAAGATTAACGGTATATCACAATCACTTAATTTTAGTTTTAACGGAACTAACTTAACGGCACTACAAGCATATCTTAACGGGTTAAGTTTAGGTACATTTGTAGTATCTGATTTAGGTAGTGGTAATGTATTAATTACATCGGATAACAACCCTTTACAATTAAGTGCATTAAGTTATCTTGTTGCCAATGCTTATTGGCAATCCGATTTTAGTTCAACAGTAACAGGGTATGTACCTATTTCAGCAAGTCAGGCAGTACAAAATATAATTGATTATTTGTGTGGTATTAATACAGAAGAAATTGTAACAGCACAAGATTATGTAATATGCTACATTGACCCGATAACCAATACCAAAAAGACAGAAACAATAGTAGGTAATTCTACATTAAATGCACTAATTATTGAGTTATTATCTAAGGGGTGTAATACGGTAGATTATATTATGAGTTTAGGTGGGGTTAATTGTGCAAGTATTAAGGGTAATTTTCCTGTAAATAACACAACCGTAATGGGTGCAAATGATGTTATTTTAGGAACAAAACAAGGGGCTTGTGCATCACTTTCACCGATTGAATTAGGTAGGACAATTTTAGAATTAGGGCAAACAGATGCACAATTTTTATCCATGTTCTGTAATTTTGTAATTGCTTGTAGTGGTGGTTATCCATGTGAGGCTTATTCATTATTTACAGTTAGTGATGCGGTACATAGTCCATCAGATGATGAAATGGATATATCGGTTGATTTTGTTCACCCATCGGCAATTAGTAACACAATAAGATACGCAAGGATAGATAATACCAATAGCCCTGTTTACACAACAATAACAGGGGTATTACCCGCAGATACACCTAAACTAATACCTAATGTTCCAACAGGGCAATATTTTGTAGGAATTACGCCTATATATGCAGACGGTAGAAGATGTAGTGAAACATCAGGCGTAACAGAAGTTTGTCCACCAATAACAAGTTTCAACTCTTACTTAGATGGTGAAGCTGGTTATGAACATATAAACATCAAGTACACAGCAATGTCAAGGTCAGGACATATTAAAGTGGTTGTAGGTTTACCCAATGGTGGTACTTATTCAGAAATAGTAGTAAATGACGGTAGTACAATACATATTCCATTAAGCACTTTAGGTAATCAAGTTGGCACTTATACGGTAACGTTATATCCTGTTTGTGATGTAGCTAACGGATTCTTTGGACAACCAACATCATCTGCAATATTAACAGTAACACCACCACCGAATAGTAGTATTTATAATAGTAATGGTAGTGGTAATAATTTAGATGGTGTAAGTATTAATGTAGTTTCTCTTGGAGTAACCACCAACGTATTAGCATCAGCATCGTTAGCAGCAGGTGGTGGTCATGCACAACTATATGTACCAAGTGCTTTCTATGATACAGTAACGGTTATTGTTCCTATATCGGTAACAACTATTGCCACAGCACAAATAGTAGCAGCAAATGGCATTACAGTAGGTGTGATTACAGGTACAAGTCCACAGTTTGTAACATTTAGTAACATTAACGTAAATAGTGGATTCCAAATAACATTAACATAATTTTGCAAAAGATAACACCATATGATTTATGGCTTGATTTTAAAGCATGGGTAAATACACAGCAAGGCGGTTTTATGCCACCACAAAGTGTATTTATTCGTGTGGCAAATATAGCATCAATTAAACTTTGGGAGAAATGGACAAAAGAGGCTGAAAAATCACAGGAAATTAAAGATAATTTATTTCCGTTTTTAAAGTCAAAAAATATAATTACACAAAAATCAAATTCATATTATAGCATTGCACCACCACCGAATGATTATGCAAGGTACGCAAGTTGCAAAATATTGGTTGTTGATGAAAATAAAACAGTACCATCAAAAGAAGTAAACAATGGAAAGTGTCTTAAAGATAATAAATTGGTTACATTCAAAAGTGATGAAGATTTAGCAAAAGATTATTATGATAGTGTAAGGGAACAGGAAGTTGAAATGATAGACAATCAAAGGTGGAGTGCAGCATTAAAACACCTTACAAAAAAACCATCATTCAATAAACCAAAAATAACGCAAATTGACGGAACTTTTAAAGTAGCACCCAAAGATGTAGGTGTACTTGTTTTAAACTACTACATTGAACCCATTGATGCCATATTTGCATATAAAACAGTTGCAGGTAATTTACAAACGGGTAGCGGCGGGGCAATACAATATGATGCAAATAACAGTAGGAATTTTCAATGGAATATTACCGTTAAAAATGAATTATTGGAAATGGTAAAAGATGTGTATATAGGATTTACGAGGGATGGGGGGTTTGCTCAAATTAGTAACTCACAAAAACAATAACAAATGAGTTACCCGACACAAACATTTCCTGACTTTAATTCATTGTTAGCTTATATCAATTCATTCATCGTAACAAACGGGAATGGAAATATTACTGGCGTAGAGATGAACGATGTGGTAAATGGGTTATTATCATTCATTGAAAAATCACCATTAAATTATAATAAAGCACAAATAATATCAGGCGGTGGTAATGTGGTTGCGAATAATGCGGTAGTAGTTATTAAAGGTGTAGCCCCCGATTCACTTGAATTTGGTAATAATATTTATAATCAATTTATTTTTATAAATACAACAGATTATGATGTGCCATTGGCAAGTGGTGATATTTATTATGATATAAATTTAAACACAGTTGATTTTATCCCTGCTAAGTCTATTGTAAATATTGTACAGGCAAGTAATTATTCATGGATTGTAGCAAGTTTATCAACGCAGGGCAATACCGAAACACCGAAAAGATTAATGCTTATTGTGGGTGAAGATGGTGCGCCAAATGCGGGTGATAAAATATGGCAAAATGATAATCTAATAGGATTAGGTGGTATTCAAGGTAGGATAGCATTTCAAGTTGATTTACAGACCTACATAAATTTTGGCAATAATTCAAATTGCACTTTTGATAATTTAACAGGAACGGTTGATATAACACCAAATGAATTTCAAGAAAATAGTTCAATAGAAGTTGATTTATTGGTGGCGGTTGGTGGCGGGGTAATAATAAATTATCTCAATACACAGAATAGCGAAAGGATTTTAACGGAAAGTGGCAATTATATAATACTTTAATAATAAATAAAATGGCAGACACTAAAATATTACAACTAAATATAGCATCAGTACTTGATGGTACTGAACAAGTGCCAATAGTACAAGCGGGTACTACGGTTAGGGTATCTGCTCAAAACATTGCAGACTTATCAGCACTAAATTATACACCCGAAAACACAGCCAATAAATCAGTTGATTTTACTACCGTAAATAATACAAAATATCCATCAGTACAAGCAGTAGTAGGGTATTCAGAAAAATTAGCTAATAAAGCAGTTGACTTTTCGGTAAAAGATAATACTAAATATCCGACAACATTAGCAGTAGATACATATATAGGAACTAAGGTGGGATATACTGAATACGTTGCATTATTAACACAATCAGATACTAACGCACCAATAGCAACAACGGTGTTTAATAATACAGGAAAGGCGTTTAGTTTTAATAAAGCAGATGTTGGTTCTTTTTTTGTAGTTCCTGATACTCCATTTGTAGACCAAAATAAAGTAGTACCACAATTAATACAAGATGCTATGCTAAGAAATTATGGTGCTAAAGTAGTAAACCACATGGAATATGTAGTTGAATTTTATACAGGGTATAATAATGTGGCAACAGATGGTTTATTAAATAACACAAGGTTTGTAATTAGAATTTACAATTAAATAATTTATGAAAAAAATAATAATCATATTGGTTTTTGTTATTGGTTGCCTTACTTCATTTTCGCAATTCACTAACCAATCTTCTTTGGGTGGGAATACGAATACACTTAATTATGTACAAGGTGGATTCAGACCTAATTTAATGTTAGGCGCAGCTTATTTTTCCGATACGGCAAGTGCAAACAATGGTAAGACTAATAAGTATCAGGGTTCAATTATTTTTGCAGGTGGATACCTTTGGTATAGGAATACACAACTAACAGGGTGGGTACAATTATCAAATGCAGCACCATTTGATACTACACATATTTATAAAACCATTTCAGATAGTGCAATTTCAGTAAGAAGTGCAATACCAACAAATAACAATCAGTTAATAAATGGTATGCACTATTTAATACCCAATGATACAGTCGGCACTAAAGTACAGTTAGTGGCAGGTACTAATATTTCATCAATTACAGGGATATATCCACATCTTACAATAAATGCTGCCAATCAAATGGGTACTTTAGGATTTCAAGACGTACTAAATAACGGTAACAACACCAATAGGGATGATTCTATTAACCTTAACAATCATTCTTTTTCTTTTGTAAATGGGAGTAATTTGCATTTAACACCTGATAGTGTTAATATCGGTTGTAATGTTTTTAATTTAGGAACGTTGTCACAGGATAGAAATGGTAATTTATCATATTACCCACCTGTCCCAACAATCGGTGCTGATAATTTTAATATTTTTGGAACGAGCATAAATGACACTTTAGGTGTATCATTAATGGGAGGAACTGCTTCTAATGGATGGGAAAATTTTGCAATGTTAGATGGGGCAGATGCAGAAGGCAACGGCTCTATAGCAATTGGTTATTTAGCAAGGGCAACTGGGAATGGACCATCTTATACAGGTGTAGACCAGAACTCGATTGCTATAGGATTCAATGCTGTTGCAGATAGTGGTTCTACCGCCATTGGCGCTTTTTCTTATTCAATTCATCCCTATGATATTTCTTTAGGGGAGCAGCTTTATTTGCATGGCAATACTGGAAGAATTACCATTCCATTCTACCAAAACAACATAGCAGGAGATAGTGTATTAAGTACAGATAATAATGGTAATGTAAGACAAGTAAAAGTCAGTATTGATACTACAAGTCTTTCAAATCGCATCAATCTTAAATTGAATATTTCAGATACAAATAACATTCGACCTCAATTAATACAGGGTTCAAATATTACCATTTCGGGAACTTACCCTCATTTAACTATTGCAGCAGCAGATGTAGATTTAGATACAACAAGTTTATCCAATAGAATAAATTTAAAGCTGAATATTACCGATACTGCAAACATGAGAACAAGATTAATAGCAGGAACGAATATTACAAGTATCACAGGCACTTATCCGAATCTTACAATCAATGCAGCAACACAAACAACCGATACAAGTTCATTAAGTAATCGAATTAATTTAAGAGTGAAGTATACCGATACAACAGCAATGCTATCTGCCTATCAAACAGCAATTAACGGAAAGCAACCAACTTTCAATGGAATAGGTGCAGTAGTGATGTCAGGCACTTCAGTAAGTTATGACAACAACTACCTTGATTCAGTTGTAAGCCCTGCTGACAGCCTTTATGGTTCTGTTTCTACAATGACACGAAGCGGACATACTGGAACTATTGTACAGGCACTTACTAATCATGCACCATACAAAGTTTTTGCAAGTGGTTCAGGTGGTTCAGTTCTTTGGACTGGATTAGATAGTAACTGGATTGCTGCACTTCACACAGAGCAATATTATAATACAAAATATGCGCCTATAAGCGTTGTCAATGGGTGGGGTTTTACAGGTAACGCAACTACTTACCCTAATACAAAAATAGGAACTACAGGTAGTGCCACACTTCGGTTCATAACTAATAATGTTGAAAGGGCAAGCATTGATTCATCAACAGGAACTTTAAACATAACTACATCTGGGCAGGCAATTACAATAAAAGGTGGTGCAGATATTAGGAGTATTACAGATGGTAATATTTATATAACTGCACTCGGAACAAGTGTAGGTGGCGACCTT
>CAIYTJ010000564.1 GCA_903929065.1 uncultured Bacteroidales bacterium
CTTTAAAGTACATTCTAAATGGTATAATTTTTTATTATGGAGCACAATTTATTATTATGGTATTTGTGATTTTAAGTAGCATGTATGTGATGTTATTAGATGATTTAAAATTAAAAAAATAAAATGCGTATAGTAACATAAGAATAATTAATAAAAAAAACAAATATGATTAAGACAGTAATTGTAGATTCTGGAGGGGGAAATATTGGTAAAAGTAGTGCAATCAAGCAAGTTTATGAAGAAATTAAAAGAAGATATCCCCAACTTCTAAAACTTAGACCCACGACTGGAGGAGAAGATATAAATGCGTTGCTTAACATCAACGGGGTCATTGTTGGAATTGAAAGTCAAGGTGACCCAAACTCCCGCATGTATGATTCTTTAAAAGACTTTGTGGCTCAAAATTGTGATATTATAGTTTGTACCTGTAGAACAAAAAGTGATACAATAGCATCTGTGAGAGAATTAGAAAGCAATCATGGTTATCGATTAATTTTTGCACAACACTATATTAATGCATCTGTAAAAGATTATCTTAATGTTCTTTATGCTAAAGGTATTGTTCAAATTATTGATGAAATTATGAATGGAACCTTATGAAACAATAAATGTAAATTAAAATAACACACTAGATCAATTTAATATTGAAAGATTAAGCAACAAGAAAATTTGAAAACTAATGACAACATACATTGTAACATTTGAAGTTAATGATATAGGCAGAAAATCAAAAGTTTATGAAAAACTTAAAGAATTTCGATACTATTGTCCGATACATGAGAATGCCTGGGCCATTCAGACTGATAAAAAATCGACTGATATAAGAGATTCTATTACTATGGTTATGGCAGCAGATGATAGAATATTTGTTATTAGAACCGGCACAGAAGCAGCATGGCTTAATGCTTATAGTAATGAACATACCGAATGGTTAAAAAAATACTTGTAATATGGCAAAGAATACTAGCTCCGAAAAAACCTTAATCAGGGTAAGACGTGGCAGAGTGGACTCTGTCGATCTTTATGAAGTAAAAGAAAATGAATTAGAGCTTTTGGAAAATGGAGAATCAACAGGGCTTCAATTAAACTTCTCAATATTTCTTTTATCAATTGCTTTTTCAAGCATTATTACTCTTTGCACAGCAACATTTACAGAGCCAATTCTACAAACAACATTTCTTCTTGTGAGTATTATTGGGATTTTACTTGGACTTTATTTATTGCTAATATGGTGGAAAGGACGTAAATCTATCAAAAAAGTGATTCTGACAATTAAAAATAGAATTAAGCCTGATTTAATTGATGAAGGTGAAGAACAGGTTGAAGTTGAAGTTGTAAAAAACACAAGTACACAAAGTCTTTACACAGGAATCATTAAGCCAGAAGGATAATTATATATTCCTCAATATGCTGTGGTTTTGTAACTAGCTCTCAGCTCATTTGGGTTTGTAACCCCTGTGAAAAGACAAGACACTTATTCAAATTACTAACCTTAAAAATACATTATTATGAAGAAACCCAACTTATCACGCTACATCCATAACCTGACGATGCTCATCGTCCTGCTTTCGTTTGCTGCCTGTGCCACCATTTCCTCGTTCGACCAGTATGCCTACACCCGGACAACTTCGCTGAAAGTGGATGCGCTCAATACCATGAGCCTGGCAACCGAAGATTATACTACTAATGAAAAGACCGTGCAGGAACTGCAGACCAACCTGCAAAAAGTGTATGAATACGAGAAGAACCGTCCGAAAAATGAAATCACTCTCCAACTATGGGATAAACTCTTAGATACCAACGGTCATCTATTAGGCGGATTTATCAGGAGATGGCAAAATGAAAAGAAATTGAATGCGGTGTTTGTTCAGGAAGAAAAGAAAATAGTGGGGGAGGCTTTCGATCAGATTGTCGGGCTGGAAAGCCATAAAATAAAATCATCCGATATAAAAAGTAATTAATATCAAACGAATATGGGAAACATAGATTTTCAAGCCGTATTGGCTACCCTCAAAGAAGGAGTAACCGGCCTTGCCACCGCAACCGTTCAAAATTACGTGAACGAAGCTAAAGCCGATGGACTTAACCTGGTTGAGAGTTTGAAAACAGATATTCAAACCTGGGGACAAGACCTGGTAGCCGGTAAAATGTCGGCCGCAGACGTGGAATTTTTGGTTATGGCCAAAAAAGAACTTATCGAAATGAATGCGCTGAAACAAGCCGGACTGGGTTTGATTAAAGTAGACGAATTCAAAAACAGCCTGCTGCAACTCGTTGTCAAAACGTTGACCAGTTTATAGTTTATAGTTGACAGTTTATAGTTGACAGTTTAAAGTTCTGGTAAATTGAGCAGTCAATTAAATAAGTCCGAAGGACTTAAATCTTAATAACCGTGGGTGCAACCCACGGAATATAAAATCACAAAGTTGGAACCCCGAAGTGGGTTCAACAAATAAATAATAATAAAAATGAATCAATTGTCTTTACTCTTGGTTCTCCCTCAAAGCGGGATGTTCGTTTCACTACCATTGGCTCTTGGTTCTAATATCTAATATCTATAAAAAATGAAAAAGAAATCGGAATTTGGAAAAATAAGCGGTGTTGATTTACTCAATGCGCTTTACCATGCGTTGGTGGCAGTCATATTTCCTTTCCTGGCTTATTTAAACAAGGGCGTATTGCCTGAAACCCGTCAGGAATGGATCATTATGATAGGTGTGTTTCTAAGTGCTTTTTTTGGTTCGCTTCTCAAACGTGGCGTAACAAACTCAAATGGTCAACTATTTAAAAGAGAGTGATAAAAGCCCCCTAACCCCCTAAAGGGGGAATAGAGAAATGTAAAAAGTGTTTAATAACTTGTAGACAAAGTCAGTAAGTCCCCCTTCGGGGGATTTCAGGGGCCATAATATTATATGAATTTATCTAAGAATTTCACTCTCGCCGAACTTACTGCCACCAGTTCCCATCTCCCCAATGTTCCTTCGGAAAAGGAAATAACAAACCTCACTGCATTGGTTCAAAACGTACTGCAACCGGCCCGCGACCTGTTGGGAAAACCTATTCATGTTACATCGGGCTTCCGTTCAATAGCTGTAAATAAAGAACAAGGCGGCACTATGAAACCTCTTTCGCAACACTGCTTTGGTGAAGCTGTCGACCTGGAAGTAATAGATAACGCAGCTCTTTTCCACCTTATCTGCACCCACCTCCCTTACGACCAACTGATATGGGAAGGCGGCAATGAACTCCAACCCGACTGGATACATGTGAGCTATAAAGCATTTCGCAACAGGAAACAAGTGCTGAGAATGACGGTGGTAAAGGGGAAGAAGAAGTATTCAGTGATCAGTTGACAGTTAGCAGTTTGCCAATAACCAAATACACAACTCAATAACAAATAAAAATACATATGAAACAACTTTTCTTAATTCTTTGCTTGATGGCCTTGGTTCCATTAAGTACCACTGCCCAAAACATGGTCAGTTATGCCTACGACTATGCCGGAAACCGTATTTCGCGGAGAGTAGTGCTATTAAATAGTAATCCGACCCACGTAAAAAAGGACACCACCGCTGTGGCAGCTCCTCCTGTAGTTGACCAGTTGGGTGATAGGAAAATTACGATTTATCCCAATCCTACTAAAGGAGCTTTGGCTGTTGACATATCAGGCGGAGATGCAAACGACAAACTAAATATTATCTTATTCAGTCCGCAAGGAACCGTGCTGCAAAGCAAACCGGTAGTGAGCGGAACCACTCCGTTAGAAATGACGGATTATCCGGTTGGGTGGTATATACTGCGTATCACAGCCGGAGAAAAACTAACGGAATTCAAAATCATTAAAACCAATTGATAATTCATAATTAATAACTCATAATACAGACATCGTATGAAAACACCAAAAATCATTATGGCCTGCATGGCCATCACATTGTGTACAAATTTATTATTTGCAGTACAGCCAAATAAGGTTGACGCGGCTACGATTGCAAGAAAAATGGTTGCAAAACTAAGTAAGGATATTACGTTAACAGATAGCCAAAAAGTGTATGTTTTAAACAAAGCTACTGATTTTCATACCAAAACTCAGAATGCAAATTCAAAAACTGATATTAGAGAGAGAAATAATTTGAAAAAACAAGCTTTTGAGTCTTACAGAAATATATTAGACTCTGTACTGACAACAGACCAAAAAAATAAATTGTTGTCAAAACAAACCGAACAAATGAACAAAATCATCAATAAACATAAATCAAATAAATAAGAAAGTCATGAAAACAGCATTAAAAATATTATACATTTCATCTATTCTATTTTTCTTTTCATTTCGGTCAGCAGCTCAATCATCAGATGTTATGTATGATCCGGGCAATTTAAGTGGAAGTTTAGAACTTAACACAGATGATTATGGAGATGATGTATATTATGAATGGGAAATTAATACGAATTCAAATAAGCCTTTAAAGATTTCATATACAACAGGGACAGAATATGAATGTGATTATTTATACATTTATGCTAAAGATAATTATGGTAACTACACATTTGTAACCGCTGTATCCGGATATCAGTCGGGTACAATTTCCACTTTAATTCCTTCCGGCAAGGCATTGATTGTATTTGTATCCGACGGTAGTTACAATTATTTTGATGATGACTCTCTTTTTGGATTTAATTTATCCTTTTCGCAGGACAATAGTTATTTAGTAAATAGTGATATGTCTGTCAGTGGAGATACTTATATAAACGGAAAACTGGGAATCGGGACAAGCAACGCACTAGAAAAATTACATGTTAACGGTGCTATCAGAGGAGGTTATGATGGGGGTGCATTGCAAGTAAGAACTAATTATGGTTCTGTTTTTATTGGACCTCAAAATGGAGCTGATTGGGCTCATTTTTATACGGATAAATCTAAATTCATCTTCAATAAACCAGTTTATACAATCACAGGTGAATTCACTTCATACGCCGGAGTAAATTTATCTCTACAAACCTATGGAACTACTCGCATGACCATACTTAATAGCAATGGAAATGTGGGGATTGGAACAACAACTCCATATTCAAATTTACATGTAAAGGGGAAACAAATTATAGGAAGTGGTCCTCAAACCAGTATATTTGGTAATAGTTCTTTGCAAATACAAGAAAATGCAAATGTTGAAACATCATTAAGGCTATGGCAAAACGGTGTTGCGAACACAGTTTTAGGTAGCAAGCCTAACGATACAAAATTTTACATTACAAACGATTATTATGGAAGTGGACTCGGAGTTGCAAATCATTCAATAACATTAGATATAAACGGTAATGTAGGTATTGGTACCAACAGTCCCCAAAATATGCTCGATGTAAAAGGAACTATTCGAGCTATTGAAGTGAAAGTGGAAAGCGTAGATAAATTTGCAGACTTTGTTTTTGAAAAAACGTACAGGCTACCTAAGCTTTCCGAAGTAAATAGCTTCATTCAAACAAATGGGCACTTGCCAAACATCCCTTCGGCAACCGAAGTGAAAGAAAACGGAATGAGTTTAGTGGATATGCAGGTTAAATTGCTTCAAAAAGTAGAGGAACTGACTCTGTATGTGATTGAGCAACAAAAGCGAATCGAAATACTGGAGAAGAACCAAAAATAAAAGCCTCTTCTAACAGCCTATCCTATATTGAGAGGGTGACTCCCAGTCACCCCCTCAATAACAATAACAACGGGTATTACAAAAATTATACAATATGCAAAACATATACAAACGTTATAAACTGGCTATACTGCTAAGTATAGTTACAAGTTCTTTATGGGCGCAAGCACCAAATTATGAGCTGTCAGCCCCTGAAACAGACGCTCAAAAAAACTACATAGCCCGCGACTATATTAAGCTAAATAGTGGTTTTCACTTTAGTGCAACCGATGCAAACCATAGCTTTAGTGCCAAAATAGATGCGGGGCTGCTGTTTCCGCCAACTGATAAGACTTATGCGGTAAAAGCTCCTGATGGTACCATTAGCTACAACTCTACTAACGGAGCTGTTGTAGGAAGTATTCCGGGTAGTGCATCCGTTAGTCCAACCGGCGCAGCCACCTATCAAATACCGATAGATGTACCTTCGGGTGTAAATGGAATGCAACCCCAAGTGGCTATAACATATACCAGTCAGGGTGGATTTGGTGCGTTGGGTATGGGATGGGATATTTCAGGAAGTTCGGCTATAACGCGTGGTGGAAAAAGTATCTATTATGACAACCAAAATAACAACGTAAAGATAGACAACTCCGATGCATTGTATTGGGCTGGACAACGATTAATATTGCTTTCGGGAACTCCATTCGTTGATGCTGAGTACGGAACTGAAGTGGAAAATTATGCCAGAGTCAAATATAACGGAACCGGATTTGTAGTGACCACCAAGGATGGAAAAACCATGGAATATGGTACTTCATCCACTTCGGTAATGAAAAATACAAACGATTACTATGATTCCAGGGTATTAGCATGGAAACTATATAAAGTGACCGATACCTATGGTAATTATATGACCTTTTCGTATTCGGATTTTGGACAATACCTGACGCAAATAGATTATGCCGGACAATCGGTAATCTTTACATATACTGACAACACGGTTAACCCAAAGAGTGGATATATTAATACCTTTTTGACTTCACAAGCTAAAATTCTAAGTACGATTACAACCAATTCTAAAACATACGGATTTGTTTATACCACCGATAATCGGTTGACTACCGTCAATGAAACTGCTCCTGATAACTCCAAGGTAAATGCAACAACCATTAATTGGGGTGCTGATAATAATACCATACAACAGGTTAACTTGGGTTATAACCCGGATTATAATTTAGGACAAAATAAAGGTTCGGTCTATTCTGCTGATGTAAACGGAGATGGTTATCCTGACCGCATCGAATTATGGGGTGGCGATAGCCATTATTGTAATAATAATAGTCAAGATAGTTACGGAGGTAATAAAGGACATGTAATCATATATTTATTTGATCCTACGACAAAACAATTTAATTCAACGGGTGCAGGCTATTTCTTTTGTGCAGATGATAATTTGACCCCACGATTAACCACTGGTGATATTGATAACGATGGCAAGGATGAAATAATACTTTACAAGAAGGATTGGTTGGTAACGTTGGGCTTATCTGGAAATACATTAAATGAAAAATACGCGGGCATTAATTTCAATTTAAACGATATACATCAAGGATATAATAAAGACCGTAAATATCAAATTTTTACTACCAATATAAATAATGATAACTATCCCGATGTCGTAATGGTATTTGCTTATATGCCTTTTGGTTTGTTCAATATGTCAGATTTACGGGCTGGTTATACTGTTTTCAAAGGTAGTGCAAATGGATTGAGTAAGATATACGATGTTAGTTATAACAATGACAATGCATTTGAGGATTTCAAAATAGGAGATTTTAACGCAGATGGAAAAATTGATGTAATAGGTAAGGTTGCACATAGTTTATTAGATTTTGGCACTTCTACAAATTACGACAATAATTATATTGACTTTTATACTGATAAATATTCATTTAATCCCAGTTTTTTCCCTGATCCTACAATTGGAAATTATACAGTTGATTTTAACGGAGATGGCATTCCTGAAACCTTAAAACAATTTTCTGGAAATACTGGACCTGATAGCTATTTATGGACTTTTGGTTCTTATACAATTAATGGTATAAATCCTGCTAACAGTGAAGGTCATCCAGCTGAAACCTATCAAATGTACCCCATTGATTATAATGGAGACGGTTTAGTTGATTTAATTCAAGGCGATGAGGTTACGCTTTATGATAATAGTATTGTAACAAACTGGCATTTTTATAAAAATACTGGAAATCTGAATTTTCAATGGGAAAACACTATTCAGACTAATTGTCGCTTAAATAATCAAACAGTATTTGTAGCAGATGTCAACGGTGATGGAATAGCCGATTTGGTATTCCCAAAGACTACTGTAAATACAACCAAAGAAACTATTTGTCCGGATGGAGGTGATGGTGGAGGAGGTATACAGCCCCTCGCCTCGAACACTAACATATCGCAGCCAACGGTAAATGTAACAACACCTCCCGGAGGCGGTGGAGGTGGCGGTGGCGGCGGTTGCTATGATGTTTATAGTTCCAATACTACTTACGAATATTATGCCTTCACCATACAAAACGCCAACCGCCGTAATATCGTAACCGGCATTACTAACGGTATGGGACAGGCGAACAGCTTTACGTATAAAAACTTTTCGGCTTATGACCAAACCCCAACCACAGGCGTTGTTCGTAACCTGAAAGCACCTATCCCGGTGGTAGAAACACAAACTGAACCCGATAGTAAGGTAACTACATATACCTTTGAAAAACCGAAAGTTCATACTGAAGGCAAGGGATTCTTAGGTTTTAGTACTGTTACTGCTGTGAATCCAACCAAAAATATAAAGGTTGTAAGTGAATATGAAGTAGAACCAACTTATTTTGGAGTAAATCTAAAAAATCAATCCATTACAAATACATTAACTCCTGTTGGTGCTATTTCGTCATCATCTCAAATCAATGCTGTAATAGATAACAGTGCTATTGTTACGTATGGTGCAAATGGTAAGAAACGTTATATTCCAATCGTAACACAACAAACAAGTATTGATGAACTTAAAGAAACCAAACAAGTCACAACTATTGATTATAGCCTATACCCTACTATTTCTCAAACTGCAACAGCTGGTTATAGAGATAATTCAACAATAGATTTAACAACTAAAGTGGTAAGCACTTTTACAGGACCGAATGGTTGTTTAATGCCATACTTGCCGGCAACTATTACCACTACCCGCACTCAGGGCGAACTAAGTGATACACGAATTACATCTTATGCTTACGAATACTATACTACCGTTACAACTGACCCGAAAAAATATCAAATAACAAAGAGCACCGAAACTACGAATTCCGGAAGCACAGATTTCGCCGTAAGCACCGAATACAGTAACCCAGACATCTGGGGGCACATGCAAACAGTTACTGTAAAAGCCAAGGATCAAAACGGGGCATACCAGTCGCGTAGTTCTTCGGTTAGTTATTTTCCAGTAGGTAACAATAATCCTACTGGGAGGTTCGTTGCCAGTAAAACTAATAATGCTTTAAACGAAAAGACTATTTACAATTGGGATGAAACCCACGGATTGCTCAACAGTGAAACGACCGTGGTAGGTGCTATCAATGGCAGTGGAGGTACCAGCCGAACCACCTCCTACACCTACAACAGTTGGGGGCAATTGGTTGAAACCAAGTTTCCCGACGGAATACGCAAAACTAATGTAGTACAATGGAACAGTGATAATACCGCTCGATATTATACTTATTCCGAAACATCCGGTCAGGCTCCGGTATGGGTCTATTACGATGCATTAGGGCGGGAAGTCAGAAAAGAAACCAAAGGACTTAATGGAAATATCGTGCGGGTGTTTACAACATACACTACAGATGGAAAAGTAGATAAAGTTTCCGAACCGACCTTTAATTCTACTTTTAATGCTGATACCGATAACCATACAACTTACGGGTACGATCCGGATTACGGCTTTGTCTCTTCGGTTACAACCCCGGTGGGAACAACTTTCTCGGATTATAATAAACTCACCACAACTGTAACCTCACCCGAAGGTAAGTCTGTAACCGTAACCAATGCTGCCGGGCAAACAAAAAGCAGTACAGTGAACGATAAAAAAGTTACCTATACCTATTATCCAAGCGGTCTGACTAAAACTTCGACTCCTCAAGACGGTCAAGCAATTACTATGGTGTACAACCTGCAAGGGAAACGTACCAATCTTGTTGACCCCGATGGTGGGACGGTGGAATCGAAATACGATGGTTTTGGCGAGTTGATAGAAGAAAAACAAATTGTCCATGCAAATAAGCAACAGGTAAAAACAACTAATCATTACTTCGGCAATGGGTTGATAGATAATATTGTAAGAGAGAATATAGAGAACTTCGATACTCAAACACCCACTATCTTGAATTCGGAAACAACCACCTACACCTACGATCCGGACATCAAGGATCGGGTAAATGTGATAGAACTCAAAGACAAAACCGCTAAAGTGTTGAACCGACAAACCTTTACCTATGACCCTACCAAGATAACGGACAGGGTAACGAATGTAAAAGAAGAAATAGCTGATAACAGTGGTAGCCTGAGGACATATAACACCGGCAAAGTGTATGATGCGCTGGGTAGGGTAAAGAAAGAAATCTATCCTTCAGGTTATTATACGGTAAATACCTATGATAGTTATAGCAACTTGACGGAAATAAGGGATGAAGTTGGATCAGGTCATTCGATATGGAAAGCCGATGCAGAAAATGCATTGGGACAGGCAACCAGTATTTATAAAGGTGCCAAGCAAACAACCTACAGTTATGACCCGGTAAACCACCAGACTACGGGTATTCAGGCAGCCGGTATAATTGATTATACGTATGGATACTATGTGGCTGATGGTACGAATCATGCCAACAACTTGAAATGGAGATCAGATAACTTAACAACAGGCAATCGAACAGTGCAGCGGGAAGATTTTATCTACGATCCTCAAAACCGCCTGACTCACTGGGACGTTACCCGGGGCGGACAGACTACCCCTAACTCCATGAGTTTTGATGATAATGGGAATATTATTAGTAAGACAGATTTGGGTGCTTTTACGTTGTATTATGGTGGTAAAAATCCGAATGGAAGTACAACCGGTCGACCTGACCCACCAATCAACTCAGCTATCGGACCACATGCACTATCCAGCATTTCGGGAGTTCCTAGTAGTTTTCCGCAAGTAGAACAACCGAATTATCCAACAGCAGAACTAAGCGTCACTTATACAGACTTTAAGAAGATACAAACACTTACTGAAAAGAACAAGTACTATGAACTTACCTACGGCGTGGACGACCAACGCCGCATGTCAGTATACAAAGTAGGTGGAGTAACTAAACTGACCCGATATTACGTGGGTAATTACGAAGAAGAAGTATTGCCTAATGGTAATGTACGGAAAATTCATTATCTTAGCGGTGCTGTTTTAATTCAGACTACGGGTGTAGCCGACAGCTTGTATTACAGCTATTCCGATGCTCAAGGTTCGCTTATAGCCTTAGTCCACGATGGTGGCAATGTTATTCAACGTTTTGCATATGACCCTTGGGGAGCTCGGCGCAACCCGAACGATTGGACACAGAAAGACAGTCGGACTTCGTTTATAATTAACCGCGGTTATACCGGGCATGAACACTTAGATGTCTTCGGCATAATCAACATGAACGGGCGCGTTTATGATCCATTAACGGCTCAATTCTTTAGCCCTGACCCGTATGTGCAAGCTCCTGGGGATTGGTTGAATTATAACCGGTATGGGTACTGCATGGGGAATCCATTTAAATATACGGATCCGAGTGGGAAGTTTTGGCATTTAATTATTGGTGCATTTATAGGTGGAGTTGTTAACTGGGTTTCGCATGGTTGTGAATTCTCATGGAAAGGTCTTGGGTATTTTGGAGTAGGGGCTTTAGCAGGAGCATTAGGTGCCGGAATTGGCGCAGGAATAAGTTCTGCACTACCAGTTATGGGGTCTACATCGGGTGGCTTTGCTGCAGGATTTTGGGGAGCAAGTGCTGCTACAACTGCTACAACTAGTTTTGTTTCTGGAGCATTGATAGGAGGAGGTGCGGGCTTAAGTAGTGGTTTTATTTCCGGTTTCGGAAATGGATTATTGCAAAATCAAAATTTTGGACAAGCTCTTTGGAGTGGAGTCCAAGCTGGATTAGTTTCAGGATTTTCAGGTGCATTAATTGGTGGTATTTGGGGTGGTTTTAAAGCCACTTCAGATGGTAGAGAATTTTTAGATGGAGCAAAAGAAATAGATGAAGAAACTTTGGTTGATTTAAAATTACCTAAAGTGCAACAACAGGGTGGATATAATTGTGGACCAGCTTCTGCAGAATCAAATACTGGTGTGCCCCAGCAAGAATATCGTCAGGCTGTAGGGGGTAATCCAGATGCAGATGGGGTAAATCCTATTAAGTTGGATAATGCCATAACCAATAAAACAGGAAGTAGTGTTACTTATTCAGAAGGCAGTTTACCCGAAAATAATTTTGAAGCAAAAGGAATCGCAGAAAGTATGTATCGGAATCATAGATATGGTGTGGTGACAAGTTCCTCTGAAACATCTGTAGATCATATGATGTCTTTAAATAGTATCAAAGTAAAAACATTCCAAACAGTTACTAACGCAACTTATAAAAAGCTTATATATCAGGTGATGGATCCTGCAAATGGTGTATATAGGGTTATAGAAGCAAATTCTGTAAAAATGATTCAGCATATATTTCCAACAAGTTGGATTGCATTGTGATGTTAAAATAAAACAATATTGGTTTGAAGTTAATTCTTAAATTAAACATAAAAAACAAATATGTATGAAAAAAATATCATCTTTAATCCTAATTATATTTTTATCGCAGTCTGTGGTTTATTCACAAGACATTTTGCTTACAATACAAAAAGCTAACTTAAAATTGCTTGAACACTCAGCAATAAAACAAACAAGGAAGAAGATGAACCTACCTAATTTCGAGCATCTTTCCACTTTCTCTTATTTTGCAATTAATTTTAAAAATAAAATTGATAATGAACATTGTTCTATTGCAGGTTTATTAAGCAATATGAGATTTTGTTTTAAAGATCCGGTATCATTTGTTTTCGATGATTCTTTAAATGTATTGGCAGAAGTCAATAAAAGACGAGTTTTTATAAATTTTAAACCAGAAATATTAAAAGAATATATGTATATCAGGTATTTTTACAATCTCAAACCTGACTATATTTTTAGAATTTTCAATACATCATATAGAAATTATTTATTTTTATGCTATAAAAACAATAATATCTATGTTGTTTACTTGTCTAATAATGATGATAGAATCATCTCGTATGCTCTCTCTGATTTTGATTGTAGATTATTGTATTTTGATGATTCTTTTCAAATGAAAGTAGAAGATTTACCACGGCTTCCACAAGAATAGTGGTAATGCTTTAGACAGGCTGATGCAGAAACAACATATTGAAAGTCAACAACAAGGATTTAATTATGGATAATAAGAGCAGATGAAATCATCTGCTCTTATATGAGGATTAACTATCTTAGCGGTGCTGTTTTTATTGATAACAGCATTGGTACTGATAGCTTATATTATAGCTATTCGGATGCACAGGGTTCTTTGATAGCATTGACCGATGATGCAGGGACTGTAAAACGCCGCTTTGCTTATGACCCGTGGGGTAAACGCCGCGATGCAGACAACTGGAATATAGCTGATAATGGGGTCAATCTGATTATCAACCGGGGTTATACCGGGCACGAGCACCTCGATGCTTTTGGCATTATAAACATGAACGGGCGCGTTTATGATCCTTATACTGCACAATTCTTCAGTCCCGACCCGTATGTTCAATCACCGGGCGATTGGTTGAATTATAACCGGTATGGGTATTGCCTGGGGAATCCGTTTAAATATACTGATCCAAGTGGGGAATTTGTTTGGTTTGTCCCTATTATTTTTGCCGCAGTCAATCTTGCAACAGACATGATTGTTAGCCATGGACAAATGAATGCGGGTCAAATTATTGGATCTTTAGTATCAGGGGCTATTGGAGGTTGTTTAAGTGGTGCAACAACTGTTGCTAGTGCATTTATATCGGCAGCAACAAGTCAGGTTAATCGATTTTTGCCATCAATACCCATAATTCAAACAAGTAATTTTAATCTTAGTAAGATCGGAAGAGCACACGTCTGA
>CAIYTJ010000565.1 GCA_903929065.1 uncultured Bacteroidales bacterium
GTCATTGTTTCTTCAGCTTCCGAATCCGGCAGACAAATGAATGTTTTCCCTCCGGTACATATTGTTATTGCACACACCTCCCAACTTATTGATTATCTAGGCGATGCATTAATTGCCATTCAAAATAAATATGGAATTAATTTACCATCTACTATCTCAACCATAACCGGCCCAAGCCGTACCGCTGATATTGAAAAAACCCTTGTTTTAGGCGCTCACGGCCCAAAAGAATTTATTGTTTTTCTCTCGAAAACCTAAAGTTTTCTTATCTTTGTCAATAATTTCAACCATTCATATAAATTCTTATGAAAACCTTTAAACTGATTGTTGCTTCGGTAATTATTTCGCTCGGACTGTTTTCGTGTAAACCAATTTACAAATGTGGTGAAGCTAAACCGGCCAAAGTTCCTTTCTACATGCCGAAAATTGTTCAGAATGTAATCGATGAACGTGATTCTCTGTGCACAACATTATCTTCAAGGAACAACGATATTTATAACCTGAAAAATGATACAACAAATCTGATTGCTGATATTAAAAGATTAAAAAAAGAATACCGCGATTTATTGACGGACAATAATACCAAATCGGAGCAATTCAGTCTGGCCCTAAAACAAAAATCGGATGAATTAAAGCAAAAATCAGAAGAGCTTAAGAAAAAGTCGGATGAATTAATTGCTAAAGAAAAACTCCTCGAGGAACGTGAAAGCTCTTTATTCCAATTAAAAAAAGACATTGCTCACCGTGATTCCATAACGGCACGTTTGAACAACATTTTACGGAAAGCATTATTAGGATTCAAATCGGATGAACTTTCGGTGGAAATTAAAGATGGAAAAGTTTATGTTTCATTATCGGAGAAATTACTGTTCAAATCCGGAAGTGCAGCAGTTGAAGCTAAAGGAATTGAGGCCATAAATGTATTAGCTGATGTGCTGAATAAAAACCCGGATATTGATATTTTGGTAGAAGGACATACCGACAATCTGCCCATTAAAACCCCGATTTACAAAGACAACTGGGATTTAAGTGCTGCGCGAGCCATTTCAATTGTAAGAATTCTGACAAACGAATATAAAATCACACCAACCCGTCTGACAGCATCCGGAAGAGGCGAATTTTCGCCAAAAGCTTCCAATGCCACTTCAGAAGGCAGAGCAAGTAACAGAAGAACCGAAATTATTCTGTCACCAAAGCTCGATGAAATCATGAAACTTCTTAAAACTAAATAAATAAACGGACTTCAACTGTTTGCCCCTTAAATCTAGCTTTTGTCTATGAATAACTTTATAAAACGCACACTGAGCGGAACATTATTTATTACCCTGGTAATTGGGTCCATTTTGCTCAGTCATATCACATTTACTGCGTTTTTCGCATTTATTTGTGGATGGACGATTTTTGAGTTTCATAAGCTGACAAACAAGCAAACCGATATAAATGTCAACAGCTATTTAGCAGTCGGAGGTGCGGTTTTGTTATTCATTTGTTCAGCCATTTATGTTTCAGGCGATAAAAGATTTCCCGTATATTCTGTATATGGATTATATCTTATTATAGCTTTGATTTCAGAATTATATACCCGAAAAACAAATCCAATTCACAACTGGGCATATTTTATTCTTGGCCAGGTTTTTATTGCTTTGCCTTTTTCACTGCTCAATTTCATCCTCTTTATCGATGATTATCAACCTGTCATCTTGCTTGCGGTATTTGTAACCATTTGGGTGAACGATACCGGCGCGTATCTGGTTGGCGTAACATTGGGCCGACACCGGTTGTTTGAACGGATTTCTCCCAAAAAGTCCTGGGAAGGATTCGTTGGGGGTGCAGTTTTTGCAGCCATTTCAGGTTATGTTTTTTCGTTGTTTATTCCGCAAATAAATCTTATCAACTGGCTGATTTTTTCGGAGATCATAGTTATTTTCGGCACATTCGGAGATTTGACTGAATCGCTTTTAAAGCGCACGCTGGATGTAAAAGATTCCGGTAATGTTATTCCGGGACATGGCGGATTGCTCGATCGTTTTGACAGCATGTTGTTAGCTGCACCGGCAATTTATTTATTTCTGACCATTTTGTTTCATTGAATGGTTTTACATTTATTTGATAATTAAGAGTTTAGTACAATTCGTTTTAATTAGTTTAATTCGTATAAAAATATGGAATTTGATTTTGAAGAGATACGTTGTTATAAAAACGAAGAAGTGCATGATGCCCTGGAACGTTTGAGTAATGAAAAGCAATTTATGAAAGTGCTGAGCACTATTTATCCGTTGCTTCCGAAAGAAGTTATCAAACAACGTTTGTTGAGCTTTGATACGAATTATGCTTTTCAGCGGGATATGGTAAATCCGTTTCTACAATATCTGGAAGCCAATATGACAACTGGAATTAAGCTGAACGGACTTGAAAATATCGACACCTCAAAATCCTATCTGTATATTTCCAATCATCGGGATATCATTCTGGATTCAGCTTTTCTTTGCGGCAAATTCATAGAAAACAAAATGGACACCGTGGAAATTGCCATTGGCGACAATTTGTTGATTTTCCCGTGGATTGAAGATTTGGTCCGTGTCAACAAAAGCTTTATTGTAAAACGCGGATTAAGTTCACGCCAGATACTGGAAAGCTCAAAACGGCTATCGGCGTATATTGCTTACACCATTGCTGAAAAACATGAATCGGTATGGATAGCCCAACGGGAAGGACGTGCTAAAGATTCGAATGATATAACTCAGGAAAGTCTGTTGAAAATGTTCAACATGTGCGGCAAAGAAAGTTTTATCGAAAACATAATGCCCCTGAATATTTGTCCGTTAAGCATTTCGTACGAATATGACCCGTGTGATTATTTGAAAGCAAAGGAATTGATGCAACGACATGCAAATCCCGATTTCAAAAAGAACCCAATGGATGATTTGCTCAATATGCAAACCGGTGTGATGGGTTTTAAAGGTGCTGTTGTTTATCAGATTACCGGAGACATTCAAACAGACTTAAAGAAAATTGCCAAAGAGACATCGTCGCGCAACGAGCAAATCACCCTGGTTGCAGAATTAATTGACCATCGGATTCATTCTAATTACACTATTTTTGCTGTAAATAAAATTGCTTATGATTTACTTCGCGATGAGAACCGTTTTTCGAAGGAATATACAATCATTGAGAAACTTGACTTCGAACGGTATTTAGCGCTGCAAATTGCCAAAATTGATATTCCTGAAAAAGACACTGATTTTCTGATGAAGAGACTGCTTGAAATGTATGCTAACCCGCTTATAAACAAGCTCAAAACAGAATCAAACTATCATCCTGAAGAATTTGAATAACCCATATAAAAAACCGGCTGAACGAATAAAGTAGTTCAGCCGGTTTTTTATACAATACAGAGACTTTTTCATCCCAGAATCTAAAGGTGGAATTAAAAGACATTGAGGTTATTATTTGGTTATTCCACTACCAATTTTACCGTATTGGGTGTCATAAGGTTCCCACAGTTCAATTTTGTTTCCTTCTGCATCAAGTATATGAACAAACTTGCCATAATCATAAGTTTCAATTTTATCTACAATGGTTACTCCTTCTTTTTTCAATTGCTCAACAAGGGTCGTCATATTTTCGACACGATAATTAATCATAAAGTCTTTGGTTGAAGGTTCGAAGTACCTGGTTGTTTCGGCAAACGGACTCCATTGGGTATATCCTTTTTTTGTAGAATCTCCCAACTGCCGCCATTCAAATGTCGTTCCATAGTTGTCGGTATTTAAACCCAGATGGGTTTTATACCATTCTCTCATCGCCTTCGGATTCTTGCATTTAAAAAATATACCGCCAATGCCGGTTACTCTTTTCGATATCGGCTGGTCGGTTATTGGAAGTGAGATAACTGATTTAAATCCAAATCCAAGGCCAAATGTTGCAATAAATGCCAGTGTTATCAGTATTTTCTTTTTCATATACTTTTATTTCATAGTCGGATCAGCATATTTTTTGTTCCACGCCTGATATTCTTCCGGTGACATTTTGGCAAGTTTCTGGGTGACAAAAGCTGTCATAGCCCATATCTTTTCATCATCATGAGTCGGCGCAAATGCCGGCATGCTGGTCATCTTTATTCCATTTTTTATGATCCAGAAAAATTCCTGTGCAGCATCTTCTTCGCCGTGTTTGTATATTTCAGGAGGTTTTGGATACAATCCTTCCACCATTTCATTCGGTTTTACCCCGGGAGCTCCATGGCAACTCACGCACATTTCATTATAATGTTTGAATCCCGTTATCAGTACAGTAGAATCTTTCAGATTGGCTGGTACCACATTTTCCTTCATTCGCCGGTCGATAGAACTATGGGTTGTCATTTTGATAATTGACATGGTAAGCCAGTTATGATGCGATAATTGGCTGATATTATATGCCCCGGATAAAATAAAAATAAAAGATAGTACACCCAGTATCAAAAAAGTGGCAACGATAGTGAAAAGATTTTTCTTCATGGCAGTAAATTTTTAATTAGAC
>CAIYTJ010000566.1 GCA_903929065.1 uncultured Bacteroidales bacterium
CAGTAATCACTTCTTGCAACAAACTGCAGGATTGACTGACGATAAAACAGTAAAACAACGTGCCGAAGTTAGATTCTTACGCGCTCTTGGCTACTCTTATTTAATGGATGTGTTTGGAAATGTGCCATTTACGGAAGTGATTTCTGATAAACTTCCTCCACAGATTAAAAGAGCTGATTTGTTTAATTACATTCAAAAACAACTTGATTTGTGTGAAAACGATATGTATGCACCACGAACAGCTCCTTATTACCGTATAGATAAAGCTGCTAACTGGCTATTGAGAGCAAGATTGTATCTGAATGCACAGGTTTATACCGGTACTGCCAAATATGATTCAGCAATGATTTATGCAAAAAAAGTGATGGATTCAAGTTATAAATTAAATCCTAGCTACAAACAATTGTTTATGGGTGACAATGCCGGTACAGTTGATGGTTCTGCCAATGCTGCTCCACAGGAAATTATTTTCCCGGTTGCTGCTGACGGTGTTAAAACTAATGGTTATGGCGGTTCACTTTTCTTAATTGCTTCAACTCACACTGGTGATGGTTCAATGCCAAACTGGGGAAGTACTGCAGGTTGGGGTGGAAACAGAGCCAGAGCTACTTTAGTAAGTAAATTCTTTCCAGGAGGAAATGTGCCTACTGCGGCTGATTTAACTACAGCAGCTGTTGATGACAGAGCTCTTCTTCTTTCAACAGGCAGAACAGTGGCAATTACTAAAGTAACAGATTTTACAAAAGGTCTATCTGTAACTAAATACTCAAACGTAAGATTTGATGGATTGGCAACTCATGATCCTCAGTTCTCAGATATGGATATTCCATTTATGAGAGCATCGGAAGCTTATTTAACTTATGCTGAAGCAAACTTGCGTTCTGCAACCGGAACAACTGCAAATGCCCTTACTGCAATAAATGCAGTCAGAACAAGAGCTCATGCAGTAGCGTTAGTAGCAATTACTAAAGATAAAAATGGGCTGGATCAGGTGTTAGACGAATGGTCACGGGAATTTTTCTTCGAAGGACGTCGTAGAATGGATTTGATTCGTTATGGCTATTTTGGTGGAAGTAGTGATTACAATTGGGATTGGAAAGGCGGAACCGCCGCAGGAAGTCAATTTGACAAACACTTCAACTTAATGCCAATACCTCCGGGAGACTTAAATGCTAATTCGAACTTGGTTCAAAATCCGGGTTATTAATAATTTGTTAGTTATATTTTAAATATAGAATAATATGAAAAAAATAAATATATTAATTGTTGTAATACTCGGTTTAATTGGGTTTACATCATGCACAGATACCAGAGGTCCGGTGATTAGCAGTGCTGCATTGGATGGAAGTATGACCTTCAAACTAAATCAACCACAATATTCTAATATGACTTATGTGCTTGATAATGCTAATGCTGATTTAGACATGGATTCGCTAACCTGTGTTCAACCGGCATACGGTTTTACTGCAGCTGTAACTTATACAACTCAGGTATCATTCAGTTCAACTTTTGCTGCCGGTTCATATCAAACATTGGCTACCACTATTAATGGTGAAAAAGTAAGAGTAAATACCAAAGAAATGGATAAAGCAATCATCGCATTATATGGTGGCGTTTTGCCAACTCCATTGGTGACCAAAGATGTTTATATTCGTTTGAAAGCTTTTATAAGTGATGCATCTACTACTCCTGTATCGAAAGATACAATTGTGAAACCACTTTACTCAAATTCAATTAAAATTAAAATTCTTCCTTATGTATTACCATTATTCCCTTATACGGAAGTTGCTCCAAGACTTTGGTATATAGTTGGTTTGGATGGAGTATGGAATAATTCTGCTACTGGCGTAGGAACTTCATTAATTCCTTTAAGTATTCAGGAAGGTAAGAAATATAATTTGAGTGGAGATGGAGAATTCATTTATACCGGATATATTAAAGCTTCACAAGGATTTAAGATTCTACGCAATATTGGTGATTGGAATAGTGATATATGGGGAATGACAGGTTCAAATTATGTTTACAATGGTGGTGGAAATATTACGGTTCCTTCTGATGGATATTATAAAATTACCATGAATTCAGTTGATAAAACATTGAAAATTGATCCTGTTACAATCACTCCTGCTAGTTATACTTTAATTGGAATTATTGGTGCCTTTAATAGCTGGGGAGCAGATGTTGCATTAACTGCAAATGTAAGTGCAAGCAAGCATTTCTGGTCAACAACATTCACGTTGAGTGCCGATTCTCAATTGAAACTTCGTGCAAATGGTGCTTGGGATACTAACTGGGGAACTGGTGGTAGTTCAGATGGAAATTCTATATACTCAGCAATGGGTGTAGGTGTTAATGGTGGCAAGAATATGATTGAAACTGCTGGTACATATACAGTTATGTTCAACGATATTGATGCATGCTATTTTTTCATTAAAAAATAAATAAAAGAAGTTCTGCAATAAAATTTTATTGCAGAACTTTATAAAAAACTATGTTTTACTCAATTAAAAATCAATTTAAGATGAAAAAAGCACTTAAATATATTATTGCATTGGTCATTGGCAGCACGATTTTTACATCTTGCGAGAATCCTTATGACAATCAGAAAGTTGCATTGCCGGGTAATTATCCTCAAGTTACTCTTCAGGATACAACCGGTTTTGCTGCAGTTTTAAAAGCAGGACTTAGTCCTTTGACAATTTCTACATCAAGTCTTGCATCACCACTTTCTCTGTTGACTTGTACAGCTGTTTTAAACAGGGCAGATACAACAACAAGAGCAGCTTATCGTATGGATTTTTCGAATGTTTCTACATTTGCAAATTACAAAACGATAACAATAACTTTTGACGGAAAAGCCGGCTCAGATGTTAAAGTTGGATGCAGAGAATTTAATGATTCAATTAAAACGTACAACAAAAATGCGGTTCAAAGAACTGTTTATGTTCGTTTGATTTCATTTATCAAGAAGAGTGGATTAAATGCCGGGTTTACTTCTAAAACATTGAGTTTATTAGTAACTCCAAATAATTATGCTCCCACTGCTGTTAATGATGTTGCAACATTGCCAATGAATAGTTCATTAAATATTAATGTATTGTCTAATGATACTGATCCTGAAAAGGATGTGTTGACTGTAACTGCTACAACAACACCTGCACATGGTGTTACTGCTATCAATACTGATGGAACAATTAAGTACACACCTACAAATGGTTATTCTGGTGCTGATAGCTTCGGTTATACTATAAGTGATGGTAATGGAAATACAGCAACTGCAAATGTAGATGTTACTATTCTTGCAGTTAATCCTTACAACGCAGTAACTTTAAGACCTTGGTATTTGGTTGGAGCTGCAATTGGTAACGGTTCGTGGAATAATTCTACTGGTGGCTTAGGTGCTGCATTATATCCATTAAGTGTTGTTACTGGAAACGTATATAATATCAGTGGTGATGGAACTTATGTTTATACGGGTTATTTTACAGCCGGTCAGGGTTTCAAGTTGATCAGGGATGTAGGTAACTGGACTGAACAATGGGGTATGACAGGTACAACTTATGTACATAATGGTGGTGATAATATTTCAGTGGCAACAAGCGGTTATTATACAATTACGTTGAATTCTATAACTAATACGTTAACTATTGTATCAGCCACTGCTCCAGCTACAAGTTACACAAAAATTGGTTTAATTGGTGAGTTTAATAGTTGGGCAACAGATGTGTTAATGACTCCAGCTCAGGCATCCAATAATCACATGTGGTATGGTACAATAACATTTGCAACTGATTTTACACCACCTGTTGGTAATGGTGGTCTGAAATTCAGAGGAAATGGTGACTGGGGATTCAATTGGGGTGCAGGTTATTTTCCGGCTGGTTTAGGAGTGAATAGCGGAACCAACATACCATTCAAAGCAGGTACTTATGTAGTAATGTTTAATGATATAGATGGTTGTTATTATTTTTACAAACAATAATAATCAATAATTCTAATCTATAAAAAAGAGGTTTTCTCGTTAAAAGAGAAAATCTCTTTTTTTGTTACTATTCATTTAGTGCAAACGTTTGCATTGATATTTAAATAGTTGGTTTTAATATCATTGAAAACTTCTTTCAATTTAAACTATTTTTGCTGTTAATATGTTAGATTTGATGGCGAATTAATGCCACGATTTGAAAATTCACAAATAAAATCAAATACAAAGATGAAAAAAATTACAATTTTGATGTTTGCTTTGCTCATTTCGATGTTGAGTTGGGCACAGGTAGTTACAAGCGTCCCTACATTTGTCACTCAAAATGGTGGAGCAATAGATGTAATTTTTGATGCAACACTTGGTAATGCTGCATTAAAAGATTATGCAGGAACAGATGTTTATGCTCATACCGGCGTTATAACTTCATTGAGCACAAGCAGTAGCGATTGGAAACATGCACCAACATGGTTGGATAATTCTCCAAAATACAAACTGAGCTCATTGGGTAGTAATAAATGGAAATTGAGCATAACACCAGATATGACAACTTATTATGGGTTGACAGCCGGTGAGGTTGTTCAAAAAATGTGTTTTGTATTCAGAAATTCAACTGGTAGTTTGCAGGGTAAAGATGTTGGAAATGCCGATATATTTTTGAATGTTTATCAATCCGGATTAAATGTAACGTTCACCAATCCAATAGCAAACCAAAGTGTAACTGCAGGAACATCAATGAATATTCAGGTAAGTGCATCTAATGTTTCAAATCTTACTCTACTGATAAATGGCAATTTAGTACAGACAGCAACTTCTACAACAACATTAAGCTATAATTACACATTTGCAACTGCAAATGATTATACATTAATTGCACGTGCCAGCTTAAGTGGAGTTCAGGTAGCTGATACTTTACAAATTTGTGTACCTGCTCCGGTAACTACTCAATCAAGACCTTCCGGTATTTTGGATGGTATAAACTACATAGATAACTCAACTGTTACTTTATCCATGTATGCTCCTGGCAAATCAAATGTCTTTTTACTTGGAGATTTTAATAACTGGACTCAGTTAAATGCTTATCAGTTAAAAAACGATGGAAATTATTGGTGGATAACATTATCGGGCTTAACTCCAGGCAAACTTTATGGTTTTCAATACCTTGTTGATGGAGTGTTAAAAGCAAGTGATCCTTATACCCAACTTGTTTTAGATCCTGATAACGATAAATGGATAAATCAATACAACACTATTTATCCAAATATTCCTGCTTATCCCGTTGGAAAAACAACAGGGCTTGTTGCCACTTTTCAAACGGCAAAACCTACATATAACTGGTCTGTACCAACATTTACAATGCCAAGTAAGGAAAATATGGTGATTTATGAATTATTACTCCGAGACTTTACAAATGAAAAATCGCTTGATGCAGCAGTATTGAAACTTGATTATTTAAAGAGTTTAGGTGTTTCTGCAATTGAACTTATGCCAATTTGTGAGTTTGATGGAAATAATAGCTGGGGATATAATCCAAATCATTATTTTGCACCCGATAAGGCGTATGGTAATTCAGATTCCTATAAGAAATTTATCGATGAATGCCACAAACGAGGAATGGCAGTAATTTTAGATATGGTTTTTAATCAGGCTTCGGGTTTATGTCCATTTGCAGCACTTTATTGGGATGCTGTAAATAGTCGCCCTGCAGCTAATAATCCATGGATGAATCCGGTTGCGCCACATCAGTTTAGCGTATTAAACGATTTTAATCATAGTTTTTCAGGTACAAAAAATTACTTTAGCCGTGTTTTGCAGTATTGGATTACTGAATATAAAGTAGATGGTTATCGTATGGACTTATCAAAGGGATTTACTCAAAATTCAGGAACTGAAAGCACTTATGATCAATCCCGGGTTGATAATTTGGTTTTTTATAATAATGCTGTAAAAGCAGTGAAATCAAATGCCATGTTTATACTTGAACATTTTGTTGGTGGTAGCGAAGAGGATTATTTGGCATCACAGGGTATGTATCTTTGGAGAAATGTAAATAATGCTTATTCTCAGTCAGCAATGGGTTATCAAACTAGCAGTGATTTCGGAGCAATGGTTACTACTCCTCGTCAATGGGTTGGATATGGTGAAAGTCATGATGAAGAACGTAATTTCTATCAGGCAAAAACATATGGCGCAGGAAATATAACTACTGATTCTATTGCAAGAGTCAGACGTGTTCCATTAAATATTGCTTTCAACACTTTACTTCCGGGACCAAAAATGCTGTGGGAATTTGGCGAAATGGGTTATGATTATTCAATAAATTCAAATGGAGGTCGTACGAATCCGAAATCACCTGCATGGAGCTGGTTAAGTTTGGCTCATCGCAAAGCTGCCTATGATGCATCCTCAAAAATTATGACCTTGAGAAAAATGTATCCAACTGCTTTTACAAGCGGAACTTATGCTCTAAATATTGGAATAAATGACTGGAATGCAGGACGTAGGATTGCTTTAGCTCACACTGATTTGAATATGGTGGTTTTGGGTAATTTTAATGCCGGAGCATCAATTACAGCTAATCCGAATTTTCCAAAAACCGGAATTTGGTACGATTTATTAACGGGAAATCAGTTAAACGTGACTAACACTGGAATGACAATTACAATGCAGCCCGGCGATTTGTTGATTTATACAGATAGAGTTGTGAATCTACCTAATGGTGTGTCGGATATCAATACCTCAAACATTTCAGTTTTCCCAACAAAAACAACGGATAAGGTCTATATATCTTCTCCAAGTCAAGTTAAATCAATATCAGTTTATAATCTTCAGGGTAAATTAATAAAAGCTGAATACAATAACACTGAGATAGGTCTCAGCGAAATTTCTAAAGGTATTTATATACTGGAAGTTATTGCTTTTGATGGCAGTAAAGTTCAAAAAATAATCAAAGAATAATTTTTAGATTTGATAAAAAAAGGCATAGTGTTCACTATGCCTTTTTTTTATGAATCAAAGG
>CAIYTJ010000567.1 GCA_903929065.1 uncultured Bacteroidales bacterium
CTAGGATTGTTTCGTTTTTTCTAGAATGACAAATAGCAACAAATGGGACCGCAAAGATAATACTGCATACTAATAGACGCGGGAGACCATCGAAATAACCGGGATATGGATAACCAATTCCAAAGAAAAGGCCAAGAATCAATTCGAAAGGTATCCAAGATAAAAACAATATTGTAACCCAAGGAAATAGTTTAGCTACAAAAGTTCTCAAACGAAAAGGCAGAAGTCTTTTCCACCAGATAAAATTTGAATTTATCTTTAATGCTGCAATACTTGCAAAAATCAGTGTTGTGAATGGACCAAAACCACCTCCTGTAAGAAAAATAATAATTGACAAACATAATAAGCCTAATCCTCCAAACTTAATTTGTATTAGTTTTATCGACCATATTATAATAATCAACCCCAAAAGAACAGTAAAAATCCCGGAAATTAAATAGTTTGGAACAATACTCAATGCCGGCTCACGACCAAAAGGGAATGGTAAACCCGGAGCACTATAAGCAAAAATTTTTAGTGTTGGAGTTGAAATATTCCCTTGTAGTATTTCTCCAATTCCATGTTCTAATCCAAAAAAACCACCAAAAATACTGAATAGGATGGCTGTGAATTTTGATGCATTAAAATTAGACCCATTAAAAATCCTGACTTTCATAATATACTTTCTAAAAGTTTAAGGTTTCTGGTTTGGATATTATTATCTTGGAATTCCACCAAAGAACTTTTTGATATTATAATGAAACTTATGCATACCTTCGGGTTGAGTAAACATGAAAATGCACTGATTATAAATCAGATTCACGTTATTTTTGGTACATAAAGCAATTACTTCCGGTGTTTCGGATTTTTGCTGTATCCAAATATCTTTAATTCCACGATCAATAGCAGCTTTTACCACCGATAAGGTTTGTGTCGGATTGGTGAGCACCAATAAATTTTTCACTTCTTTAGGCAGTCCCGAAACCGATTGGAATTCATTTTGTTGTGTATTATTCTTAACAAAGTTTGGATTTATACCAAGAACAGTATACCCTTTATTCGTTAGATGTGAAACAACCGAAGAACTGAAGGTTTTTTCTTTCCGTGATGCTCCGGCAACGGCAATAACTTTACAGTTCAGGAATTGGTCGATGTTTTGAATTGAAACTAGTTGCATAGGTTTTAGTGTTTAAATGAATTATTTATTGGAAACAAAAGGTTTCTTCTCTTTTTTGCAAATCAATTGAACTGTCCATTTGCCGGTTTGAGCCGAAGGTGGAAGTCCACCGCCCGGAAACAGCCATTGTCCGGCCATATAAAAGTTCTGAAGTCCGGGAAGCTGCATTTTCAGGGATTTCATCATGTTGTCTTTCGAAGGCATAAAACCTTCGTAAGCACCATCTTTTACTCCGGTATACTTTACGTCGGTTTTCGGAGTTGCCACATCAATCACCTCAATATATTCCGTAATTCCCGGATATATTTTTTCGAGACAAACCGTGGCATCTTTTTTTATTTGAAGTTTCTCGGCTTTATATGCTGTAGCATCCATGTTTTCCCATAATTTCCACGGGCTGTCGAATCGGAGTACAATGGTTGTTTTTCCTTCAGGTGCCATGGTGGAATCGTAGGCATAATTCATTACAGAATATCCGTTATCCAACATTGTTTTTCCAATTGTCAAGCCTTTGGTTATATTAATGATAATCGGAAATTCCGAAGGAATATCTTTTTTAACACCAAATGAAACCTGAACAATAGGAGTAAAAAGTTCCCAGTTTTTGTAGGCAAAGTCAATTTCTTTCGACATGTACTTTGCATCCAGCATCCTGAAAATGGTGGAATATCCATCGGCAGCACTAATTACAAAATCAGCCTGAATAGTTGTTCCATCGGTAAGTAAAACGCCTTTTACAACATTATTTTCAACAATGATTTTTTCTACCCGTTTTTTATACGATAGCTTCCCTCCCAGCTTTTCAAATTTTTCAACCATGCGTTGCGCCAACGGGAAAGAACCGCCTTTGATGTATCCGGCATTTTTCTGATTAAACCAGCCCAGCATAAATATAAATGCCAATGCCGAGAAATCCCTGTTGCCATAAAGCGAAAAGAAAACTGATTTTATTTTCTGACTTTTGAAGTTTAATTTATCGAAATACTCCTGACAAGTCATTCGGCCGAATTTCCGTATTACATTAAAAACCGGCATCATTTGAGGTAAAATGCGGATATAATCCCACGGACTGCGTAATTCAGGTGCCAACGCAAATGGTTCCAGCAAGGCACTTTTACGCATATCTTTGCACATCTGTTTTATGGAAGCTTCATCTTCGGGAGCTAATTCGATGAGGTATTTCTCCCACCGGTCAATATTGGAATAGATAATAAATTCATTACCGTCATTATCTAAAATCCGCGAATGAATTTTGTGGTCGATAATTTCAGTCTCATTATTGATAACATTGGTTTCTTTCCAAATTTCGTGGAAAGCACCTTTTGAAGTTCCCACCAACCAGTGCAAACAATAATCAAACCGATACCCTTTGCGATCCCAGGCAGTACATTGCCCACCGGCCACGTCGTGCATTTCGATAATTTCCGTTTCAAATCCATTCATAGCTGAATAAATTCCGGCAGACAAGCCGGCTATTCCGCCTCCAATGATAACTACTTTTTTACTCATAACAATTTAGTTGTACATTTAATTCATTAGTAATTTTAATATCTCAACCAAAAGTATTTCTAAAATCTTCTACTGAAATATTAAAATCGATGAAACGGTTATTTTGTACGATAAACACGCAAAAAATGGGTATATATTTTTAAACAATTTCATTAGTTTCATTTTCCATCGCATTCCACTGAATATTAATCCTTTTTCCGGTTACTTTATTTTTGAACCTTACTGCCGGATATCCCAAAGCAAGGGTGCCGTATATTTTTTCATAATGAGTCAGACCAATTGATTTTTTAAATTGTTTGTTCCCGTTTAAAATTAGTTGATTACCCACTAAATTCCGACAACCAATACCTTTTGTTTGTGCATATAAATCTATATTGTACAGTGCATATTGAGCACTTTCCAAAGATAAAGGCATTTTTTTATTTCCGATAATCATAATGACAGCAGCCGGTTTTGTTTTTAAACCTCTTTTTCTTTTAATAGCATTTTCCAGTTTTGGTTTTGCTTTAAGGAATTCAGATTCATAGGCGGGTGTAAATAATTTTAAAAGGAAATATATAATTTTTGGCTTATAGACCCGGTTATATAAATTAGTTGAGAATTTCAGAATTAAGTCATCAATCCGATTAATAATATTTTCATCATCCAGAATCAGCACTCTCAGTTTAAAATCATGTGTTGGAGCATAAATGGCATAACCGGCTATTTCTTCCAATAATGATTTATCTATCAGTTGCTTTGTAAAATCACGGATTGTCCTTCTTTCTCTTAATAATTCTGCAAGTTGCGTAGATTCCGGATACAAAGATTTATCAAATTCCTCAGGTTTTATACCGTCCCAATTAAGTGCTTGTTTCGGACAAACGGCAATACATTGGGTACATGTACTGCAATATTTAGAATCAATGCTAAGTATACCTTCGATAGACTTTATACAAGATTCATGACAAATCCTGATACATAATCCACAGGAATCACATTTGTTTGAATCTATCTTTATCATTGTATTTTAGGACAACCGAATAATTTAAATTTCATTATCGACTTACTAAGTTTAACTTTTTTATGAAACCTTCATATCGTTCCAGAATTTCGCCCTTGAAATTATCATCATTTAAATGAGTTTTCATAAAAGCATCCGTATCTTCTTTTTTCTCATCAGGCAAAACCAGTCCAACCGGAAATGCCTGACAAAAAAGACATTTCTTCTTTAATCTGTTTTCTACTTCTTTGAAAACCAAACCATGCCCGAATTTTTCATCTTTCTTTGCATATGTGCTTCCGCAACAAGTAACAAAAACCAATTTATTAATTTGCTGAGAATACTTATTAATAAAGCTACTAAGTGGCGGAATAAATTTGCCCATCCAGATTGGACCACACAAAATCACTCTGTTGTAGTCTTTAATATTGTGCTTCAGTGACCTTATTCCTAAATGAATATTCATTAAGAACAAAATAAAAACATCCAACCTCGGCTTGATTTCCTCTATTTCGCAGGATAAGCTGTTGGAAATTTTTTCGGCAAGGTATTTATTACTGCCCTTTCTAGAATAATAAACTACAATTGTTTTCATTTATAATTAGAATATCAATGTTTGTTTCTCTGCCTTCGGGTTGAATGCTTACTTCAATTAATTTCAGAACCTCAGGTTCTCAGAACTTTGTTATGATAACACATTAATAAATTATGAAGTCTGCTTTTTAACGACCAATCCAACAGTATATGATGCTAAAAAAATCAGTCCAAAAGGTATCCATGTACCTACGACGCTTGTAAACATGGAAAAACTTCTTTCAAAAACCGGGGCAACCAGTCCGGCGTCCATGCCTCCAACAAAAAATAAAAAAATAAGGGCTGTCGTAAAAGGCATTGTAAAATTAAATTTTTTGTAATAAAAAAGCGAAATAAGCGCAGAAAAAATCGGCGCAGCGAAGAGATGAACGATAAGCGTAGGTCCAATACCGATAATTACCCGACCGATTCCGATGGTTGCACCACAGAGAGCCCATATCACAAATGCATGAGCCAGAATGATGAATACTTTTTTATAGGTAATTTTCATGCTTTTCCCTTTATAATCGTGTCAAATTGTTATCACTACATTACCCACTTTCTCTCCGGTTTCTACATACCGCGTGGCTTCAATGAGTTGTTCAAACGGATAAATCCGGTCAATAACTGCTTTGTATTTTCCCTTAACCATAAGTTCTTTAATAAATTCAATATCTTCTTTGGTATCTTTCGGAATGGGAAAAAGAACTTTCCTGCCACCGAAAAGAGGAGTGAGCAATGCCAAAAAGATATTTTGCGACCAGTCTCCTAATTCGGTTGAAACGTAAATACCTGTTGGTTTAAGTATTTTACGGCAACGAAAAAAGGAACTTTTGCCCACGGCATCAATCACCACATCATACTTTTGTTTGATTTCGGTAAAATCTTTCTTTGTATAATCAATGACTTTGTCAGCACCCAGCGATTTCAATAATTCAAAATCTTTTGTCCTACAAACAGCGGTTACAGTAGCTCCAAAATACTTTGCTAACTGTACACTAGCCGAACCAATAGAACCTGAAGCGCCATTAATCAAAATGGTTGGATGGTTTGTAAAATCAATTTTCTTTATAAATGCCAAGGCCAGAAATCCGCCATCGCTTACTGCGGCGGCCTCGTTGAAAGTTAGTGTGGAGGGTTTTATAATAATGGATTTTTCTTCCGGAATACATACATATTCGGCATGTGTACCAAAATTAAACGTGTTTAATCCAAAAACTTCATCGCCTGATTTAAATGTTTTGACATCTTTTCCCACGGCTTCCACAATACCGGCCATTTCCGAACCTAAAATCTGTTGTTTGGGTCTGAACAATCCACCTACAATCCGAACTGCCATGTATTCAGCGTTTCGGAATCCGCAATCGGTACGGTTTACGGTAGTAGCCATTATTTTTACAAGCACTTCATTGTCCTTCGGAGTTGGTTTTTCAACTTCACGGAACTCAAGCACATCCGGCGAACCGTATCTGGTATAAACCACTGCTTTCATAGGTAATCCTGTAATCTTTTAAGCTATATATTTTTTTGCAAATATACTTTTATTTCATATATTCACAACTGAATCAGCTATTTATTTGGCAGGTTGATACATTATGATCCGTTTGTATTACAGAAGTATTACAATTATTTGACAAATAAATTCCATCTAAAATATTAAACAAGAGAAATGATTAAACTGAGAAATATTATATCTGAGACAGTTTCAGTTTACAGTTAGAATAATAATCCTGACTCTTAGAGAGATTCAATCATTTAATGTTGGGTCGTTGCATATTCATTCTGAATAAAATGCAACAAATCAAGAATTCCGTTGGCAAAGTTGGTGAGTTTTTCAATTGCTTCCTGAATTTCTTCGGGATTATTCAGGTCGTTTTTCAATTGGATAGATCGTTTACAATCATGGATGGTAAGTTTCATAATTCCATCTTCCATCACTTTGGCATGATAGCACGACATACTTCGGGGGCTATCGGGAAGTATAAAGTTCTTTTTATTATAGATTGGTTTTTCCATAAGTTACAGTAATTTTAGTATTGAACACAAAAATAAAACCAACATATATCAACCCGATTAAAACTACATGAAAGTGCTATGAAACATATTATTCAATTGTGCAAAAAAAGCCACCTTCACAGGCAGCTTTTCCTCTTTTGAAAATTAAGTCTAACTAATTGAGACACCTATAATCGTAAAATTTATCTGTATGAACGTTCTGTTACATATTGAGGTACACCGTTTGCACCCATAAACACCACACGGATACTATCGCCATGGAATGTTACTTCGGAAAATCCTGCTGTTGAATTGCTGAAAAGCGACATGCTATTGGTTGTACTTGGACGTGGTTCGCCTCCGGTACCGGTAACCACATAATCCACTTTCTGACCTTTTTCGCGTAAGTGCTGGAAGTCATGATCGTGTCCGCAGAAATAAAACTGTGCATTGTATTTCTCCAGCAATGGCTTCACTTTCCGAATCATATCAGGAGTATTGCCATGTGTTTTGCTGGCCGAGTAAACCGGATGATGTCCGAAAACCAGTTTCCATTGTTCTTTTGACGATAACTCATTAGCCAGCCATTTCATTTGTTGAGCTGTATCTTGTTTTTCTACATCCGGATAACCGCCTTTTTTGTGGTATTCTTCTACCAACGGAGGAGTATCCAAAAATATAAACTTAGCCGATATTGAATCATTAATTTTGCGTACAAAAGAATAATAATGATCCGGCATGTGCCAACGGCGGCTTATTTTTGAATAATCTATTTCGGCCTGCGTATTGCCTTTGTAATCATGATTACCAAATACCGGATACCAATCAATTTGCAACGCGATATTTTTATAAACATCTTCATAATTATTTTTCCAAAGCGGGTCTTGTGTGGAAGCCACACCTGCTATCTGGAAGTTATCGCCGCACGATACTATAAACTGTGGATCAATTAATTCAGCTTGTGCAGCCATACCATCAGCCACTACCTGTTGCGATTTATATCCGCTCCAGCCCCAATCGCTGATTACGAAGAAATTCAATGCTTTGCGATATTTCTTCAGGGTAATTTCCTTTTTTTCTGTTTCGGCTGTTGTCTTTTTTACCGGAGTAAAAGCCATAGCTGTCAACGATACTATTATCAGTATTAATAATGATGTTTTTTTCATTGTTGTGAATTTATTAATTGAAAGATTATAAATAACACCAATGGTCAACGCTTTCACTTGCCAACCAAAGGTGTTATTGTCATTTATTGAAAAACTAACTTTTTAGTTGCCGGCTACTATGTCAAGAATAACAAAAGTACCCGGAATAAGTTTACCTCCTTTTTGACCGGCTGCAGGTGCTTCAAATTCGGCTGCAGGAAGATAAATATGATGTGTCAGCTTGTTCACGGCTATGGTACGCGCTCCTTTTTGAGTTGGTACATTTTCCAGCACACTGTATTTATCATTTCCTTCGGCTTTTACAACCGTCATGGTGGCATCACCGTTCGAGCTGAAAGCACATTTAAGTGAAGGATCAAATGCTGCACCATCTACTTTCTCGCCAATTGGAAGACTGGTTATCACTTTACCTGATTCTGCATCAACTACCATCATCAGTTTGTTAGCGCAAACGCTAAACAAGCGATGATTATCATTGTCCAGCGCCAAACCGGTTGGTTCAGTACCCGGAGCTATTGACCAAACTTCTTTTACTCTATACGAAGTTGCATCAATCACTGCAATGCTGCCGGCACTTTCCAGATTCACAAAGATGGTACCTTTACCATCAGTTTGAGGAAATTCCGGATTTCCGTCCAACGGTATTGTTGCAACAACTTCATTTGTTTCAGCGTTCAACACGGTAGCATTATTGGAATGTCCGTTGAATACAAATACCTTTTGGCTGTAAGCATCATACAGAATGCCATCAGGACTTGTTCCGGTCATTTCTACTCTTTTGATGACTTCGAATGTCTCCGTATTAAATATAGTTACTGAATTGTCCGTTTTGGTACTGATAAATCCTTTTTTCAATTCTGGAGCTACAGCAATACCATGTACGCCTTTCAGGTCGGACACTTTACCGATAACCTTCCCTGTTACTTCATCGATAACCTGTACCTGACTTCCGTGCGATACATAAAGGCGGCTTGACGAATCATCAGAGAAAAGATAATCCCACTTTTCATTACCTTCAACGCTTATTTTGTTTACTATTTTATAACTTCCGGCTGAAGTACCTTTTGAATAAACAAAACATACGGATAAAAGAGCGAGAACGAATACTGTTATTTTTTTCATTTCTATTTTCATTGAATTTTAATACTTATTGAACCGGTTTTCTGGTTGGTAAATGTTTGTTTCCCGAGTTATCTTTAGGATATGCACCTAAGTCAACATTTAATACATCGGCAGTTCCTTTCTTTCCATCCGCAGAAGTAATAAAGTAAGTAAACGGAGCTACTGAAAGTCCTTTTCCAATGGCAGGTGAACCGGAAGCAAGGCTAGGAACATTTGCATCTTCAACCGTATTATCAGGTAATGTTGTTGTTGGAACGACCCAACTACTAAATACTGAATTACACAAAGCTAAAGTTGAACCGGTTAAATCAGTAGTTCTTACTTTGCTAAATGCACCGGTAGGATAAATAAAAGTCTTTAATGAATCTGCGGGTGCATAAATTAAATTATTTCCATATTTACAATTCAATGTATCTGCTTTTGTTGTAATATTAACACCTGTATGATTACCTACCATGATATTGTTGTAAATATTGGCACGAGCCCATTTATCAATCAAAATTGAATTAGTAGCCTCACCAACCTTACGAAATCCACCATTAACAATAGTGTTATTGAAAATATTCATATTTGTCTGAGGAATTTTTACGGTTTTACTGGTTTCCAGTTTAATGGCATTGTTAGCTGCACTCCAAATGTAATTATAAGCAATATCGCCTTTCACACCAGCTTTAATGTTCATTGTTTCGCCATCAGGGCCACCCAGACGTTGAATCACATTACGTTTGATACTGGTAGTAATGTTTCCATTTAAGTGGATACCATCGTCAATGCCACCATAGAACCAGCTATCTTCAACAATAATATAAGCACCGCCATTATAAGTTTGGCTTCCTTCAACATCAAAACTTGCCTGTGCGCCACCTTCAGAGTCAGGACCACCGGTAAAGTTAATGTGAGTGTATTTTACAAATACATACACAGCCGTTGAATCGAATTTAAATCCGCCCCAGTGACCTGTATAAGTAGCTAAATCAGTAAAACGTGTAGCATCAGCCGAAGTAAAAGTAACCGGTTTAGCTTCAGTTCCTAAACTCAACAAAGTTCCTGAAACCTGAAACTGAAAGTTTCCTTTAGCAATAATAGTAGCACCCGGTTGAACAGCAAGGGTATCACCTTTTGCCACAGCAACATTTCCAACTAAATAATACGTTGAGTCTTGTTTTAAAGTACCTTTCAAAGCACCCGTCAGGTTTTTACTTTTTACATAACTTGCAGGGGTCTTTGGATAATTTGCAGTTGCATCAACCAAGTCATCACCGGTAGTTTTACATGACGACAAAGCGACCATAGTTCCGATGAAAATAAATAGAAAGTTTCTCTTTTTCATTTTGATTTTTGTTATTAATTTGACAAATAGTTTATTTATAAATTATATTTTAATCCAACCAGAAAACTCAAACTTGTTGATATACTCTCTTGTGTTCCGCTGTATTTTTTAATGTAATATTCCACTTTTGAGTTTAATAAATTATTCACTTTCGCATACAACAGTACATTTTTAAACAGTGTTTTCTCTGCAGTAGCACCTAAATCATGAAATGTCCGTTGATAGGTATCTGCCCCATAATCCGATTCTATTCTTTTCAGATTTTCCCCCTGCATAGTATAAACCAGTTGGCATTTAAAACCGTGTGATAAATCCCGATAATTAACCGCAGCATTAATAATAAGTAGTGTCTAAAATATAATGTCGTATTTTCCTCCAAAATTGGACAACACATACGACAAGCGTTCTTTGAGATTCTGAAAACAGATATAAGCATCAAAAGGTATCCATTGATACTTGATTCTACGCCAAAGAATTTCA
>CAIYTJ010000568.1 GCA_903929065.1 uncultured Bacteroidales bacterium
GATTATTTTTACACACCTGTAGAGCGAAAACAATTTAAAATAGCTGAAAATCAAGCACCTGAATATAAAAATAACGAAATACAGGTAAAAGTATTCGATTTATTAACAACTAAACCTGAAGAAATTAATCTAATTCCTTTTGGAAAAACAATTTTAAGACAAGTAACCTTCAAAAAATAAATCCAAATGATTAAAAAATCAATTCTATTATTAGTCACAATTATTTCCTTGGGTCTTTCAGCTCAGATTGAGCGCGTTGAACCTGCATTTTGGTGGGTTGGAATGAAAAATCCTCAGTTGCAGTTGTTGATTCATGGAACTGAAATCTGCAACCGAAAAGTAGAGATTGGCTATCCCGGAGTAAAAATTCTTAAAACTAACCGCGCATGCAGTCCAAATTACCTATTTGTAACGCTTGAAATTGATGCAAAAATTGCAAAAGCCGGAAAATTTGATATGTTACTCAAACAGCCTGAAAAACAGGATATTACAATTTCGTATGAATTAAAGCAGCGTCAGAAAAATTCAGCTGAGCGACAAGGATTTACGAGCGACGATGTAATTTATCTGCTTATGCCCGACCGCTTTGCCAATGGCGATCCGAAAAACGATAATATTGATTCGCAGCCCGAAAAAATGAACCGAAGCATCAATTACGGTCGCCATGGTGGCGATATTAAAGGAATTGTTGACCATTTGGATTATATCAAAGACCTCGGAGCAACGGCAATTTGGTGCACGCCTGTTCAGGAAAATAATTTTGAAAAATATACCTATCACGGGTATGCAATGAGTGATTTTTACAAAGTTGATCCACGTTTCGGAAGCAATGGTGAATATGCCGGTTTTGTAAAAAAAACTCACGAAAATGGGTTAAAAGTAATTATGGATATGGTTTCAAACCATTGTGGAATCTGGACATGGTGGATGAGCGATTTGCCTTTTGAAGACTGGATTCATCAATGGCCCGCCCTAACAAGAACAAATCACAAAGCGAGTACCATTAAAGATATTCATGCTTCCAAAATTGACAAGAAACAATATTCCGACGGCTGGTTTGATTCTTCCATGCCCGATTTGAATCAGAAAAATCCGTATTTCTGGACTTATTACATTCAGCAATCTATCTGGTGGATTGAATTTGCTGATTTAAATGGAATTCGCATGGACACTTATCCGTATAATGACCCTGATGCCATGGCGCAATGGGCAAAAGCAATTACTGACGAATATCCAAATTTTAATATTGTTGGAGAAACCACTATATTTAACACAACTGATATTGCTTTTTGGCAGAAAAATTCGGTAAATCCTCTGAAATATCAGTCAAATCTGCCTACCGTCATGGATTTTGTATTGCAAAGGGCTATTCAGAATTGCTTTAATGAACATGGAAAATCATGGGAAGACGTGGGTATGAATAGATTATATAACATTATTGCCAACGATTATTTGTATCCGGATTTGAATAACTTGCTCATTTTTGCCGAAAATCATGACACGCAACGACTGAATGAAAAATTCAACGGTGATATTAATAAATTTAAAATGGCAATGTCACTTCTGATGACTGAACGAGGTATTCCACAAATTTATTATGGCTCAGAAATTGGAATGAGAGGAAACATTGATAAAGGCGATGGATTTGTACGTCAGGATTTTCCTGGCGGATGGGCCAATGATTCAATCAATGCTTTTTCTGCCAAAGGTCGAACTTCTGTTCAAAATGAGTACTTTAATTTCATGTCGAAATTATTAAACTGGCGAAAAACCAAACCGGTCATTCACACAGGTTTATTGACTCATTATGCTCCCGAAAACGACGTTTATGTGTATTTCAGATACAATGAAAAAGAAAAGATTATGGTGATTTTAAATAATAGTGAAACTGATCAAACGTTGAAAACCGACCGTTTTGCAGAAAGTCTGGATGGAAAAACAAGTGGAACTGATGTTATGACCGGCAAAAAATATGATTTGTCAACCGTGATAACAATTCCTAAAACAACTGCACTTATTTTAGAATTATAAATCAAATACTTAATCACCATGAAAAAAACAATTTTTCCGTTTATTGGAATCCTTATGCTCGTATTTTTCATTTCTATCAGTTTTTATTCCTGTAAAAAAAAATCCACAACATCTGATAATTTGATGGATTCCATTTCCTATAAAAAAACAACTCCGGATTGGGCAAAAAATGCCAATATTTATGAAGTAAATGTCCGTCA
>CAIYTJ010000569.1 GCA_903929065.1 uncultured Bacteroidales bacterium
AAAAACAGGTTGGTTTTCGCAAACTGCAACCTTACAGTTTAACTATACAATTACTAAAAATGTCACTTCGCAACCAGGTGAAAAAACGATTTATTTACGGGTAATTCGACCGGATGATGATGTGCTTACGAAAAGTCCGAATAACGTATTTCAGTTCGAAAATAAAAATATTGCCTATTCAGCATCCAAAAGATTTGAATATTCTGGCGAAACGCTTAATGATGTGATTTATTGGAAAGTGGGTGAAATATTACCGAAAGGAAATTATCGGGCCGATTTTTTTGTTGATGGAAACCGGGTTGGAAGTTTCTCATTCGTTTTTGAAAAATAGGAAACAACCCCTAACCCCTGAAGGGGAACTTGGTTAGTTTCTTAAACTATAATGATTTGAAAAAATAATTTATTTAAGGTATTTAAATTCCCCTTTAGGGGTTAGGGGTCATATTCAATGTCACATTCTCATAAATTTACTCACGATGCCGAAGCAATTGCTTTTGATGTAAAACATCGAAATACAATCAGGTTCAACATCTCCCGTTACGATGCAGCGGTGAGTAAAGGAATGGCGCGTTATAACAATGTTGAAAGAGCCAAAAATGAGGCGGCTGCCATTAAGCGTGATGTGTTGCAAAATTGGGACAAGTTTCTGCTTCAATTTGAAAAAAACATAAGTTCACGTGGCGTAAAGGTGCTTTGGGCAAAGGATTCGAATGAAGCTACAAAACAGATTATTCAAATTCTGATTGAAAATGAGGCACGCTTGCTGGTGAAAAGCAAATCGATGACCACAGAAGAAATTGAACTAAATGAAACGGCAGAAAAAATGGGTTGTGAATCTGTTGAAACGGATTTGGGCGAATTTATTGTACAAGTTGCCGGCGAAAAACCTTACCACATTGTGACTCCGGCAATGCACAAATCGAAAGGCGATATTGCGAAGCTTTTCAATGAAAAATTCGGAACACCAATTGAAAGTACTCCTGAAGAAATGACAGAATATGTTCGTCAGGTTCTACGGAAAAAATATACAACAGCACAAGTTGGAGTTACAGGTGCTAACTTTCTGATTGCCGATATTGGCGGTATTTCAGTTACCGAAAATGAAGGAAATGGGTTGATGTCAACCGCATTTCCAAAGGTACATATAGTCATTGCCGGTATTGAGAAAATCATTCCGGAAATGAAGCAACTCGGACTATTTTATCCTTTATTGGCGGCTCATGGAACCGGTCAGCAAATTACGGCATATAATACCATTTTCACAGGGCCACGAACCATAAGTGAAATAGATGGACCGGAAAAAATGATTGTAATTTTGCTGGATAATGGACGAACAAATGTTTACACGGACGATGAAGCTTATGAATCATTGGCTTGTATTCGTTGTGGAGCTTGCCTGAATGGATGCCCGGTATATAAAACCATTGGCGGCTATACATATGACACAACTTACAGTGGACCAATTGGTTCTGTATTAACGCCGTTTTTAAGAGGATTCAAAGATTTTTCACATTTAAGCTTCGCCTCCACCCTTTGCGGAAAATGCGTTGAGGTTTGTCCGGTAAAAATACCATTAACCAATATACTTTTATCAAACAGACGAAAAACTGTGGAACAGAATTTGAGGCCAACTGCAGAAAAGTTATTGATGAAAGGTTTCAGGTTAATCAGTTCAAAACGTATCGGATTTGACATTGTTCCCGGACCATTAAAAAATGCAGGAACTTATCCGTTTAATTATTTCGGCTGGGGACCAAAACGTTCAATGCCAACTTTTGCAAATAAATCATTTTCAGAACAATACAAAAACAAATCAAAGTAACATACTCAAATTAAATACATTATGAAACGAATTTCAATCGGCTTATTTCTCACTTTTCTGGGTTTAATTATTTTTTCAGCTTGTCAGGAAAATGTCTACGTGGACTGGAAACTTGCCAATGATAAATGGTTGGCAGATTATGTTCAAACCCACAAAAATGATACAGATTTCTTTACTACAAGCACCGGTCTTCACTACCAACTGATTTATGGTGGTTATAAATTGAGCCGTCAACCAAATGCAAATAGCAATATATACGTGTCTTATTCAGGAAAATTGATTGACAAAACCACTTTTGACAGCACTTCCGGAACCTGGCTTAGTTTGCCAAACACTATTGCAGCATGGAAGGAAATCTTCCCTAAAATGCATACCGGTGCTCACGTAAAATTATTTGTACCCAGCGCTTTGGCTTACGATACTGTTTCGACAAATCCAACCATTCCACCACATTCTGTATTGATTTTCGACATTCATCTCTTGGATTCAGCCAATTAATTGCAAAATCAAAGAGAGCAATTAAATTTCTATAATAAATTGCAACATGAAAAAATTAATAATATTTGCTCTTCTTTTGCTTCCGTTATTTGCTTTTGGCATTGAATATACTGTTCAAACAGTTCCAAATCCAAAGACCGCTTATAATGGTTTTGTTAGTAATCCTGATGAAATACTGAAAACAGAAACCTTTCAACAAATCAATATTTATCTTGATTCACTTGAACATCAAACTGGTGCTGCAGTGGCAGTTGTGGTTCTGAATTCAATTGGTCAGGCTGAAATCAAACCTTTTGCAACTGAACTTTTTAAACTTTGGGGGATTGGAAAAGCGAAAAAAGACAATGGTTTGCTTGTACTTTTTGTTTTAGATCAGAAGAAAGTAACTTTCGAAACCGGCTATGGGCTTGAAGGAATTCTGCCCGATGCAATTTGCAAACGGATTAGAT
>CAIYTJ010000570.1 GCA_903929065.1 uncultured Bacteroidales bacterium
ACAAAATTAGAAATAAATATTTTTATATTAAAATTTTCTTTATTGTTTTATAATGACAAATATTATGTTCTTCAACAGGTTTTTAATCAAACTCTTTCAGGAAGGCATTTTGCAAAGGTTGAATAAGTTACCTGAAAAGGTTGTGAAATACAGCCAGAAGGTTGTAAAAATACTAAATGTATTATTTAAACATATTATTTTAATTTTTTTTGAAAGAAATAGTTGAAATTAGCTTGATTTATAAAGTAGAACAATTATATTTGCAGGGGTTTTGTGTTACTCATCATAGTTTGAGTCATAATTGATAAATTAAAGGCAGGCCGGTTCGGGAGAATCGGCCTGTTTGCGTCAAACTACCCTTTAATTATATCGTTTACCCCATAAAATACCACTTAAACCGCTGAAAACGAAAAAACAATCTTTTTTATAGTCATATCCGTTTATTAATAACTATATTTGTCAATCAATAAATATCCCTTTCATTCGCGAGGTTTCGTGAGTACAATTTTGCCCCCTCACCTGCTTCCAACTTGCCACAATACTATGGAAAAGAAATCAACTGATATACCTAAATCAACATTCCTTAAGCACAAAGCGGACTTTCCAGTTATCGGGATTGGCGCATCGGCCGGCGGATTGGAAGCATTGGAGCAGTTTTTTGAAAATACGCCCAACGATACCGGGATGGCGTTTGTGGTGATTCAGCATCTCGACCCTGATCATCCGGGCATTATGCCGGAGTTATTGCAGCGAATTACCCCCATGAAGGTGTTTCAGGCTTCTGATAAAATGGTTGTAAAACCAAATCAGGTATATGTAATACCGCCCAATAAAAGTATGTCCATCCTGCGGGGTGCCTTATTTTTATTCGAACCGGTTGAACCCAGAGGACTTCGGCTTCCGATTGACAGTTTTTTCAAATCGCTGGCAAATGACCAAAAAGAGAAAAGTGCAGGAATTATTCTATCCGGAATGGGTTCCGATGGAAGTCTGGGAATACGAAAAATTAAAGAAATGAATGGCGTGGTACTGGTGCAGGAACCAGCCAATGCAAAATATGATGGTATGCCCCGAAGCGCTATAAATGCCGTGAATGTAGATATAGTTGCGACTGCAAATGAACTACCCCGAAAATTGCTTGATTGTTTAAAACATATTCCAATTGCCAGCTCTGAATCAATATCTGATATTAAAAACACGAGTAATCTCGAAAAAATAATTATCCTGCTCCGCGCTCAAACCGGACATGATTTTTCGTTGTATAAGAAAAATACCATGTTTCGGCGCATTGAAAGGCGCATGAATGTGCATCAGATTGACAAAATACATAATTACGTTCGTTTCCTGCAGGAAAACCCAACCGAAACAGATATACTCTTCAAAGAACTATTGATTGGTGTTACTAATTTCTTTCGCGATGCAGTAGTATGGGAGAAACTGAAAACAGAGATTTTCCCTCAGATGTTCGCCGAATTTCCTAACGGATATGCTTTTCGGGCATGGGTAACAGGATGTTCTACGGGCGAAGAAGCCTATACGCTGGCCATGATTTTTAAAGAAGCGTATGAACAAATAAAGCTGGAAAAGAATTTCAGCTTACAGATTTTCGCCACCGATCTGGAAGTAGATGCCATCGAACTTGCCCGAAAAGGAGAATATCCGCTGAATATTGCAGCCGATGTTTCACCCGAACGAATAAGTCAGTTTTTTTCCAGCAATCAAAACGGTTTTAAAATAAATTCTACCATTCGCGAAATGGTGGTCTTTGCACCTCAAAATGTAATAAAAGACCCGCCATTTACCAAGCTAGATTTCCTTTCGTGCCGGAACATGTTGATTTATATGGAACCTGAATTGCAAAACAGGTTGATGACTTTGTTTCACTACAGCCTGAATCCGGGAGGTATTATGTTACTCGGAAGTGCCGAAAATGAAAGTTCAGGAAATGGATTTTTTACACTACTGGATTCTAAATTGAAATTCTTTAAACGTTCCGAATTACCTAAAATACCTGAATTACTAAATTTCCCCAGTTCATTTTCTCAACGAAAAATCACTTTAACTGAAGAACAACAAAAACCAATGAAAGAAATAGTAAATATTCAAACACTTGCCGAGAGATTATTAGTTCAACGTTTTTCGCCTGCCAGTGTTTTGATTAATGATCAGGGCGATATACTTTACATTACCGGCAAAACGGGTAAATACCTCGAACCGGCAGCCGGCAAAGCCAATATGAACATTTATGCCATGGCTCGTGAGGGATTAGACATTGTGCTGACAGGAGTTATCCGCAAAGCCAAACAAAACTACGAGCCGGTTATTTTGTCTAATTTAAAAGTCGGAACAAACGGAGGAACGCAATATGTTGATATAACCATTCAGCAAATTGAAAAGCCGGAAACGCTAAAAGGCTCCATAATCGTGGTCTTTTCGGATGTAAAAACTCCGGTTATTGAAAAACCATCCAGAAAAACCGGTGGAAAAATTTCAGCGGTACAACAACAGGAACTTGAATTGGAGCTTCAACGCGCCAATGAAGAATTGCAAAGTACCCGCGAAGAAATGCAAACTTCACAGGAAGAACTGAAATCGACCAATGAAGAATTGCAATCAACCAACGAAGAACTGCAATCGACCAACGAAGAACTGACTACTTCGAAAGAAGAAATGCAAAGCCTGAACGAGGAATTGCAAACGGTAAATGCTGAACTTCAAAGCAAAATCGTCGATTTCGTAATGGCAAACAACGATATGATAAACCTGCTCAACAGCACCGACATTGCCACGCTGTTTCTGGATAAAGAATTAAATATCCGACGGTTCACGGAGCAATTATCAAAAATTGTGAAACTACGACCAACGGATGTTGGCCGACCGTTTACTGATCTGGTGAATACGCTCGAATATCCTGACATTGCCAGTCATGCAAAAGAAGTACTGCGTACACTTGTTTATAAAGAAAATGCCATTACCACTAATTCTGGGAACTGGTTCAATGTACGCATTATGCCTTACCGAACCTTTGATGATAAAATTGATGGACTGGTTATAACATTTGTGGATATTACTGTTGCCAAGAAACTGGAGATTGAACTCAATAAAACAGTTGAATTACTTCGTGAACATAATCTATATAAACCATGAGAAATCAAGACAAGCCGGTAAATGAAGCTACGTTGCTCAGGCTTATTGCCGAGGAACAGTTGAAAAATGACAAACCTATTTTCTCAGATTTGGATGAATTAGATAATAGGAAGTTGATACATGAATTACAAGTTCACCAGATTGAACTTGAAATGCAGAATGAAGAACTGCTCAAAGCGAAACAACAAACCGTTTCTATGACAGAGAAATATGTAGAATTATACGATTTTGCACCTTGCGGTTATGTAACGCTTTCGAAAGAGGGTGAAATTGTTGATTTGAACTTTTCGGCAGCCGAAATGCTTGGAAAAAGTCGCATTCAATTGAAAAATACCCGTTTTGGGCTTCATATTTCGCATGATTCATTACGTAATTTTAATCAACTTCTTGAGAGGTCTTTCA
>CAIYTJ010000571.1 GCA_903929065.1 uncultured Bacteroidales bacterium
AAAACAAAGGCTATTTTTATTTCAACCCCGATTATCTGTTATTTAAAGCGGATACTTCGACTACCAGACATACTGTTTCATTCAAACTTACCTTGAAAGACAACATTCCGCAAAACGCTCTCACGGTTTATCATATCCATAACGTTTTTATCAATCCTGCTTATTCGTTGAATGAACAGCCGGCTGACAGCACCAAAGACACGGTGAGGGTTCAAAATGCCGTATTTTTGGGAAAGGAAGCAGACATGGACATTTCTCCGAAAGTAATTATGCGTTCCGTTTACCTGAGAAAGCACGATATTTATACCCGCGAGAATCATAACATCACCCTGAACAGGTTGATGTCTATGGGAAATTTTAAATTTGTTCAGGTAAAGTTTTCGGATAGCGATACCACTGCCACGGGTTTTCTGGACGTTACTATTTTAATGACGCCCATGCCGAAACATGCGTTCCGGGCTGAACTGGATGTTGTTTCGAAATCGAATAATTACACCGGTCCGCAACTTAATCTTAGCATTCTAAACCGGAATACTTTTAAAGGTGCCGAATTGCTTAATCTTTCCATGGCAGGATCGTTCGAAGCACAGATCGGGCAAAACAGTAATTTGTTTTCGTACTCCTACAATCCGAGTGTTGAACTGACTTTCCCGCGTTTTCTGGCTCCGTTCGAAATCCGAACTAACAGCATGTACGTTCCAAAAACACGGTTGTTGCTTTCGTATAACTTTTTGAAACGGGTGGAGTATTTTGATATGAACACGTTCCAGTTTATTTATGGTTTTAAATGGAAAGAAGATATCCGAAAGGAATTTGAGTTTAATCCGGTCAATATCAGTTATACCACGCTTTCCAATCAATCGCCGGCGTTTCTCGCCATGTTGAATGCCAATCCTTTTCTGAAAAAAAGCTATGAAGAACAGTTTATTGCCGGTGGAAGTTACTCGTTTACGTATAACGAACAGTTATTGCCCGGCAAGAAGGTTCAGTATTATTTCCAATTGCGGGCCGAAACTGCCGGGAATTTATTTTCTCTTGCCAAACTGATTGGCGGCGAACATCCATCAGCCGCTACTCCTTCCAAGATTGCTAATACTATTTATTCGCAATACGCCAAAATAAGTGTCGACGGAAGGGCATTTTATAACTTTAGCAGCGACAATAAAATTGCCTTGCGGGTGTTTGCCGGAGTGGGCGATCCGTATGGAAATTCATCCACCTTGCCATACAGCAAACAGTTTTTCAGCGGCGGACCGAACAGTGTCCGTGCTTTTCAGATTAATTCGCTCGGCCCCGGAACCTATCTTCAAAATACCGGAACCACGGAGTTTTTGCAATTGGGCGGTGATATAAAACTGGAAACAAATGCTGAATATCGCTTTGGCATTTACCGGTTTCTGAAAGGTGCTTTATTTGTGGATGCCGGAAATGTGTGGCTGCAAAAAACAAATGCACAAAATATTGGCACGCCTTTTGCTTTTTCAACATTTATGAACGAACTGGCTGTGGGAGCCGGAGTTGGCTTGCGGGTTGACGTTTCATTTTTTGTGTTGCGGTTCGATTTGGCCATGCCTTTGCGTAAGCCATGGCTGCCCGAAAATCAACGTTGGGTAATTAATCAGATAAACTTTGCAGATCCGACGTGGAGAAGCCAGAATTTGATCCTGAATATCGCTATAGGATATCCTTTCTAACATTTCTGCGTTCAAAAGAAAGTGAATATGTGAATCATGTAATAATTATTCAAAGTTATGTAACAGTTAAGTTCTGAAATTTTCGTATCTTTGTCAAAAATACAGCAATCATAATCAACATATTATACACTACAATTGTTATTATAAAACCATATTACAAACCATTAAAATCAAAAAAATGAAAACATTCAAATTTTATGCAATTAT
>CAIYTJ010000572.1 GCA_903929065.1 uncultured Bacteroidales bacterium
GTTTGAAATAGGTAAAGCTTTAATGTTAAATGAAGGTACTGATGTTAGTATCTTTGCCACCGGTCATCTTGTATGGCCTGCTTTAGAAGCATGTAAAATACTTGCAGCTAAAGGCATCAATGCAGAAGTTATCAATATTCATACTATAAAACCACTTGACGTGGATGCGGTTATCAAATCTGTAACAAAAACCAAATGTGTGGTTACTGCCGAAGAGCACCAACGCAACGGAGGTTTGGGCGATAGTATTGCTCAGTTACTTGGCATTAACCTTCCTTCGCCCATTGAGATGGTTGCTGTTAATGATAGCTTTGGCGAAAGTGGTACTCCCGAAGAGCTTATGGAAAAGTACGGTCTTAATGAGACTTCTATTGTTAACTCAGCCTTAAGAGCTATCCAAAGAAAGGTTTAACTGCACTAACTAATAATTTTGAATTAAGATTTAAGGAAAAACGCCGAAAACGGAAGGGTTTTCTCGTGTGCCGAAGAGGTTTTCTTGGGTGTTGAAAAGACTTTCTCGGATTTCTTAAAGGTTTTCTTGGCTCACATGAATTTTCTGGGGATTAAGCAAAAAGTTTGTGAAGTCTAAAGAGAAAAAACTTAGTATCTGTAACACCTCTTAGGTTTGCTCTAAAGAGTTTGATTTTTGAATTAAATGATTCTGCATTTGCATTAGTATTTCGGTTAACAAAAAAGTTAAGAATATTGTGAAGATTATTTTTTACTGTATTTGATACTGTATTGAACTCTTTTATTTGAAGATCATTTGATTTATCAATCCATTTTAAAAATCTTTGTTCTGCTTGACTTTTATTTTGAAGTTCATAAATACTTCTAAATTCCAATACATGTTCATAAGCTTTTTTTAGCGTAGGATAAAGGTTGAAAAGTAACATTGCTCTACGTTTCTGATTTGTTGTCCAGTCAGAAGCTTTCTTTGCAATGATATATCTACATCTAGCTAAAAGTTGTCTAGGAGTATCTCCGTTTTCTAATTCGGTTTGAATATATTTCGTTCCTAGTTTCTTAGCCTCATCTATTGCATTATTCTCTTTGTCTAATTCTTCCCAACGATGTTTTATTCTTATATGTTGTAAAGCTTCCATAGCCAACTTAACTACATGAAAACGATCAGTTGTAACAAGTGCACAAGGAAAAGCTTGTTTAACTGCTGCTTCCATGTTCTTTGCCATATCTATGGTTACTTCTTTTACTTTCATCCTCAATTCTAATGGTAGTTTTTCTAATACTGCTATAATATCTTTAGATAGAGTTCCTTTAATTACAGCAACCAATGATCCTTTCTTTCCTTTGCCATTTTTATTAGTTAGAAAAGTATAGAGTTCTCCTTGTGATAGTGCTACTTCATCTAAACTTAAATATTCTCCAATATTCTCAATAAAAATCAAAAAGTCTTCTGCATGTTCCTTTTGATCCCATTGTTTAAAACCACTACTAAACTTCTTATATTGTCTACGTAGTTTATCTGCTTGAACCTCATAATAACTTGCGATATTACTAATGGTGTCTTCACGTGTATCTACCTATACCTTTTAAAAAATCCGAAAGTTCTTTTGTTATTTTTGAACCTTCGGCAATTAGAGAATAATTATTTTGAATAACTACATTTTTGTTTTCTTTAAGTCGCCATCTCCTGCGTTTTATAGAGAGATAGACAGCTTTACCTCTTACAGGAAAATCTTGAATTATTGTTGCTGGATTTAATCCTTTTGATTCGTATAAAGATGAATCATAACCTATAGGAACATTATTAATCTCTTCTAAATCTATGTATAACGTAAATTTCTTTGTAGCTATATCTTCTAACTCAGAGACATTAGTAATTTTAAAATATTGTAATAATCCCTGTGGTAAAAAATAGCTTATTAATTCTTTTTCCAATTGTACTTTTTTTAGGCAAAAGTACTATTTTTTCCCAAAATATTTTACGTGTCCCGTTTATTTAGATTGCCTAACAAGTTTATGTCGGTTTTTTCACAATTTGA
>CAIYTJ010000573.1 GCA_903929065.1 uncultured Bacteroidales bacterium
ACGCATACCTTACCGCACGATCGTATACAGTCAAAAAGCCCTTAATCCCTGTGTATTTGCAATGAATTTTCATTTTGCGCCCATTTAATTAATGAGTGCAATATGTATGTGAGGTTAGTCAGGGGTTTGTGGGGATTTGATAATAAATTCCCCGCTACGATTGACAAATAGCTATTAAGTGTGCTATGTTTTAGTCAGAAATATGGCTAGAAATAAGGCTCTTTGTAAGCATTTTCCACAGAATCCGATCCCTCTATTAGCATTAGCACATGAGTGCGAAATGAACCAATAAGAGATCGACAATGTGGAAAATAATAAACTTTTTAGGAGAAATGGGGTATGAAAAAAAAGAGTACTGTTCACAAAACACGTTACGCTAGCTTCAGACGTGATCGCAATGGAACCTGGCACTATAACCTGAGTCGCACGTTTAGAGCGCCAGATGCTTATGGTGCGGCAGCAGACGCAATACGCCATCGCCCAAATGGTGCAGCCTGGTTTTGGTTTAATGACAAGTGTTGCCCCATGATTAATGGTGACACTAGCGCAACCCTCTCAACTCGTTTGTTCGAGTGGATTAATGCAGAAAATGCCAACGCATTGTTTGGATACTATAAGGCATTTGCATTAGCGAAAAAATGAAATGATCGGATAGCAACCGAGGTCGGGATTCCAGCAATGGGATCCCGACCTCAAAACCTATATGGTCAAAAACTTTGAAATGCAAGAAAGGATTTTATGCTACTATTTAATACATAATATAATGTCCGTTAAACAATCATTAAATACCAATACGAACGATGCCTACTCTATTTTTTTTGACGTTGCCATTATTGGTGGCGGACCAGCAGGCTTAATAGCTGCCGGAAGAGCTGCTGAACTTGGTGCTAAGGTTATTTTGATTGAGAAAAACGATACTCTTGGTAAAAAGCTTCTCATCACTGGTGGTGGTAGATGTAATGTCACAAACGCAGAACTTGATACTCGCAAACTTTTGGAGCGATTCAAAGACGATGGTAAATATCTCTTTTCAGCTTTTTCACAATTTGGAGTCAAAGAAACTCTAGAATTTTTTCATGATCGCGGAATGGAAACAAAGATAGAAAATGAAAATCGTGTCTTCCCTGTCAGCAATAAATCACAATCGGTATTGGATGTCCTCATTTCATATATTAAAGACGGTGGAGTAACTGTACTCCCAAATTCTGCTGTTACGGAAATATTAGTCAAAGATAAAATAGTGACTGGAGTAAAACTCAAAGGCGGCAAAACCATAAATGCTAAATCTGTGATCATCGCAACTGGTGGCACTTCACATCCTGAAACTGGCTCAACTGGAGATGCCTATGCTTGGCTCAAGAAGATTGGTCATAAGATCATTACACCGGAGCCTTCTCTGGTGCCGATAGCCGTGAAGGACAAATGGGTCAAGAAACTTTCAGGTGTCACGCTGGCTGATGTCAAAATAAAAATTCTTGACAATGGCGATATGAAAAACACTCTAGTAAAGAAAGGTAAACTCCTTTTCACTCACGTCGGATTGACTGGTCCGATGATACTAAATATGAGTAAAGACATTGGTGAAATGCTCAAATACAGCGATGTGACATTGTCTCTAGACCTTTTACCAGGCTTTGACTATGCAAAACTGAATACAAAACTTCAGGAGATATTCAAAGAAAATGACAAGAAGAAATTCAAAAATAGTTTTGGTGGATTGTTACTATCGGCTATGGTACCAGTGATTGTTGAGCTTTCTGGTATCAATCCAGAGATAAACTGTAATAGCGTAAGCCGTGAGGAAAGGGTCAAACTGATGACATTACTTAAGGCTATCCCAATACACGTAGACAGGCTTTTGGGCTCAGATAAAGCCATTATATCGAGTGGAGGTGTAGTTCTAGACGAAGTTGACTTCAAAACAATGAGTTCGCGCATTTATCCAAATCTTTATCTGATTGGTGACATATTGAATATAGACCGACCATCCGGCGGTTTCAGTTTGCAACTTTGTTGGACCAGCGGGTATGTTGCTGGGACTACTTCCTCTTCTTCAAAATTTCAGCCTTGCGAATAGACAAAACTTGGCATTTCTTGGCACATTCTTG
>CAIYTJ010000574.1 GCA_903929065.1 uncultured Bacteroidales bacterium
CTCTATAACCTGCTTCTCAGCACATTCATTATATCATTTGCGTTTACTTCATGTAAACATAAAAGTTCTCCCGGACCAGATGCATTGGCTGCACATATTGATTCAACTGCTAAACCGGGTAATGATTTTTTCCAATATGCAAATGGAAAATGGTTCAATCAAAATCCAATACCTGCAAGTGAACAAAGTAACGGTATCTGGCAATTAATTCAGGACACCATTAATTCACAAATACGCACTATCTGTGAATCCTCATCAGCTCTTAAAACAGCATCAAAAGGAAGTAACAAGCAAAAAATCGGCGATTTCTTTTACACAGGTATGGATAGCATCTCGCTGAATAAAAAAGGGATAGCTGATTTGAAAAATGATTTTGACGCAATTGATCAAATAAAAGATCTCAAAGGAATATTAAAAGAAGCCGGATATATACATACAGTCTCCTCTTCACCTTTATTCAACTTCTACATTACCCAGGATGATAAAAACAGTAGTAAATACCAGGTTTATATCAATCAGGGTGGTTTAAGCCTCCCCGACCGGAACTATTACTTTGATACGGATGCAAAAGCACAAACTATCCGTGAAAAGTTTGTGAAGTATGTGCAGAATATGTACAAAATAATGGGTTTTGATGAATCCAAAGCCAGACTTGCAGCCGGTAAGCTAATGGAAATGGAAACTTCAATGGCTAAAGTTTGCCGCAAACGTGAGGATACCCGTGATCCGATAACAAATTATCATAAAATGACTTTCAAAGAACTTTCCTCATTGACTCCGAACGCTGACTGGTCAATTTTTTTGAAAGAAACCGGACTTTCAAAAGTGGATACGGTAATTGTCGGTCAACCTGAATTTTTGACTGCTCTGAACGGTTATTTGAAAAAATATACCCTTGACGATTGGAAAAATTACCTGAAATTTCATTTGTTTAATGGTTTGGCCTCATACATGGATGATAAAACCTATATGGAACAATTCAACTTTTATGCATCTACTCTTCGTGGAATAAAAGAACCAAAACCTCGCTGGAAAAGAGTTGTGGAGCAAACTGACGGTTATTTGGGTGAATTAATCGGACAGGTATATGTTTCAGAATATCTGCCAAAAGGAACCAAAGAGAAATTAGTTGAGATAGGTAATGCAATTAAAAGCGTTTTTGCCGAACGTATCAAAGCTCTCGATTGGATGAGTGCCACTACAAAAGAAAAAGCATTGAAAAAATTAAATGCTGTGATTATGAAAGTTGGTTATCCGGAAAAATGGAAAGACCTCAGTGCCATGCAGATTGATCGCAATTCCTATGTAAAAAATGTAATGCGTGCCAATAAATGGGACTTCGATTACATGATACATAAATATGGCAGACCTGTTGATCGGACGGAATGGGACATGGAACCACAGACCTATAACGCATATTATAATCCATCTAATAACGAGATAGTCATTCCGGGCTGCAACATTATTGTTCCGGGTTATGAAGGTAAAATGGCAGATGATGCACTGCTTTATTCTATTATTGGCGGAACTTTTGGACACGAAATCACACACGGTTTCGACGATCAGGGTTGCAAATACAACGAAAAAGGCAATCTGAGCAACTGGTGGACTCGTGAAGACAGTATCAAGTTTACTGGTAAAACAAAAATGATTGTAAAGCAATTCAATGATTATGTGGATGTTGACAATCTTCATATCAATGGCGAACTGACACAGGGTGAAAATATCGCTGATTTAGGGGGAGTGATTATGGGATTTGAAGCTTTCAAAAAAACGAAACAATTCAAAGATAATGAGATCATTGCAGGATTAAATCCAAGTAAACGTTTCTTTTTGGGTTACGCTTTGGCATGGATGGTAAATATGCGTCCTGAAGCTATTGCAACACAAATAAAAAGTAACGAACATGCACCTGCTAAATGGCGGGTTATTGGTCCGCTATCAAACATGCCGGAATTTTACTCAACTTTTAGGGTTAAAAAAGGAGATGCAATGTGGCGTAATGAAAGTCAACTTGTAAAAATTTGGTAGTTATCTGAATTGAAATAACCCAATTCTTAAACTTATAATTATCTATCGTAATATGCGAGTCAGCAAATTAACAGGTATTATCATTGTATTGTTTATGATCATTAACTGGTCATGCACTGATCCTGCAATTGCATTTTCTGACTGGAAGCAACAGAACGAAGCTTATTTTGCTAATATGAAAGATAGTTCGGATTTTACCTTATGTACTTTGCCTGACACACTCGGTGGATACAAATTTTATTGTAAAATTATTGAACACGGGGATTCTTTAAGTAAAAGTCCACTTCCAACCAGTTCGGTAACTATCAACTACAGAGGAAGTTTAATTGACGAAACAGTTTTTGATGAAACATATACCGGAACAACACCAATTGGGGATAATAATGCAAAACCCAGAATTTTCAAAGTAAATCATACTATTTTAGGTATGTACAAAAATTTAGAAACGATGAAAGTTGGAGAGATTCGATCCATTGTAATTCCACAAGAACTTGGATATTGTATAGAAGGTGTTGGTAAAGCTGTTCCGCCATTCTCTACATTACGATTTGATATTCAATTGATTTCAGTAAAGAATTAAAAAAAGTGTTTCATAAGTCATTGGTTAAAAAACTTTATACCATAACAAAAAATCAGACAGTTTCTCAAACGATGAATGGTTCTGTAAATGGCTATGAAAATATTTTCCACCCAATATACGTCCTTTGTTAGTTAATAACTGACAAAGGATTTATATATTTACACAATCTTTTTCAAATTGTACACTTTAATTGGCAATAATTCCACTTTTTGTTTTCGAAAAAGCTATAATTTTGTGAAGTTTAAGTTTTGATTATAAATTAACCGCAAACTTTCAATTCATTCAAAATAAATATCATGAATTTCAAATTATCTTTTTTATTTTCGCTGATTCTCATAACAGGAATTGCTTTTGCTCAAAAAAATATTGGAATTCCAAATTTTATTGACCCTGAACCATTTTCAGATAATACAGGGCATTGGTACAGCATTGCTGATAAGAAAAATATGATTAATGCCCTACCCGACCATCCACGCTATAAACCAACAGAAATAAAGCAAATTGCCGATAACATGTTATTGTTCCAAAAAACAAACGGCGGCTGGCCAAAAAATTACGATTTCTTTGCAAAACTGACTTCTGAGCAAGTAAAAGCTGTACAAAAGGCTAAAAATGAAATAAATACTACTTTTGATAATGGCAACACATACACTCAAATTGCTGCATTGGCAGTTGCATTTTATAATACAAAAAACGAAAAATACAAAGCAGGTAGTCTGAATGGCTTAAACTTCATTCTACGGTCGCAATATAAAAACGGCGGCTGGCCACAATATTTCCCCATCGAAAAAGATAACTATAGCAGTCATATCACCTTCAACGATGGAGTAATGATTGGTATTATGCAATTAATCAAGGATATTTTGGATGGAAAACCTCAGTATGCATTTGTGGATACAAAACTTCGGGAAAAGCTTTCAATTGCTTATAATAAGGGACTTAATTGTATTTTGAAAACCCAGATTAACGATGCCGGAAAACCAACCGCATGGTGTCAACAATACGACGAAGTAACACTTCAACCAGCATGGGCACGTAAGTTTGAACCGCCAAGTATCTGTAATAAAGAAAGTTCTGATATTGTACTGTTTTTGATGAGTATCAATAAACCTGATCAAAAAATCAAATTGGCTATCCAACATGCTGTTGCGTGGTTTGAAACATCTAAAATTTTAAATACACGAATAAAAACAATTGACGCACCACGTGTTCAGACACCTTTTAAAATTTCAACTCAAGATAAAATAGTAATTAATGATTCAACAGCTCCTCCAATCTGGACACGTTATTATGAGCTGAAAACTCATCGACCGTTGTTTTGCAACCGCGATAGTAAAGTGGTTTATTCACTAGCAGAAGTTGCTCGTGAACGCAGGGATGGCTATGGCTGGTATAATTATTCACCCCAAGAAGTATTGAATAAGTATCCGGCATGGAAGAAAAAGCAATTAAAATAATTAGTTACGGATTTAAACCATCTGAAATGAAAAAA
>CAIYTJ010000575.1 GCA_903929065.1 uncultured Bacteroidales bacterium
AAACACGGTTTGAGGTTCAAGTAATCCGGCCAATTCTCGAAAGATGGCTTCCATTGCCCCGGGGGGTACGGCGGCCACTACTACGTCCGCCCCCCGTACCGCAGCCGCCAAATCCGTTTCACTGCGGTCGATCACGCCGAGTGCTTTAGCCTGCTCCAATGATTTTTCGCTGCGCCCCCATCCGACGATCTCACTACAAACGCCGGCGGCCCGAACCGCCAGCGACAAAGAACCGCCAATCAAACCGACGCCGAGCACCACCAACCGTTCCATTATTCGATCATTCCTATGTGACGTAATAACGGAAAAAGGATGAGATACACACATGCGGTCGCAGTTATGGATAAACCCATACTCATCCAAAAAATAAATCCGCGATGAATCAGTATGGGTAACAATAGAAAAAAGACGAGTGACGGTAACACGAGCCAAAAGATTTGATTCGATAGTTCAGCAATATGTTCAGAGGAGCTGCCTTCTACGTGAAGCCAAACAAAAACCAACAGCGAAGTGATAGGCAAGGATGCCACAAAAGCTGCAAACGTTGTGGATCGTTTAGCGATTTCAGAAACGGTAAAAACAACTAACGCGGAAAGGAAAATCTTAACAGCGTAATAGAACATGTCGGAATTATTTACTTTAGCCCGGCAGTCACGCTGCCAGACCATTTCAAGATTCGCAGTTCATCGATGGGCACCGAAGATGGTCTTTCGACCACATTCTGAACCTCCCATCTCCCTGCGCGTTTTAACTCAGATAGAGTTACGTTCCCGAGTTCCTCCCGGTACGCAAACAGATTAACCGCTGCATTTTCATCACGGTCGATTTCATTTCCACAATCACAAGAAAACCACCTCTTGTGAAGCGGCATGTCGTGAATTTTTCCACAAACAGAACAAGTTTTTGAAGATGCAAACCAGCGATCGGCTTTGATGAATGTGCGATTGGCACGATCGGCTTTATAGGCAAGCATGTTAATAAACATACCCATCCCAGCATCCGCTACCGATTTGGCAATATGCCGATTCTGCATCATCCCCTTTATGTTTAATGTTTCGACTTTGATAATTTGTGCATTTTCTACAATGATACTAGTAGCTTTGTGAGCATTATCTTTTCGAGTATTTGCAATTTTTTGATGTTGCTTTGCAACTGCGATCCCTGCTCGATAACGCCGATGACTTCCTTTTACTCGACGACTCATACGGCGCTGGTAACGTTTTAGGCGTGTTTCGTGAAGTTGAAGCGCTTTTGGATTGTCTACATAGAAGAATCTCTTACCATCATAAACCGTTGCAAGACGACTTAATCCCATATCAATCCCGACCATTTCTATTGCCGCAACAGTCACTTTCGGTTTATCGCAATCGAACACAGATGCCATGTACCATTTTCTTGCCTCTTGATAAACACGTGACGATAACAGTTTCCCTTCTGGTAAATCACCACCACGCCACTTAATTCGTCCCAATTTTGGAAGTTTGACTGCTTTATCCTCGAATTGGGTAGCTTGATTTACCATATAAACGCTATGTTGTTTTGCATATTTACTACGAAATTTTGGTTTCTTGATTTTTGGTCCTTTTCGTTTTCCAGATAAACTAGAAAACCAATTTGAAAACGCACGATCCAAATCAGCAGCCAGCGATAAAAGGGAATGAGAAGGGATTTTAGAGAGCCATTCAGTTTCTTTTTCTTTTTTAAGTCTAACGATAAATGATTGAATTGCAGATTGTCTCGGCCATTTTCCAGTGGTTGTTCTTTGATCGTTACACCAAGTAAGGGTTTTATTCCAAGCAAATCGAAGCCCGCCTGTCCACTGACGCAACGACGCTGCCTGCGCTCTATTTGGATACAGTCGCAGTATAATTGCATGAGGAACACCTAAGACTTTATTCATGCGGTAAGCATTTTCCACGAAAGTCGTGAAGAGGGAACATTTCCAACAAATTGTTCAAATCTTTTTTGAAACGATAACTTACGCATATTCCAACGAATTTCTAATTCACACAAATATCGATCAGCATGTTTAATACTAAACCAATGCCACACACCCGTAATCGCGCGCTTGATGGTTGCATTAAAACTTTCAACTGTATTGGTATGTGCGCAAATAACTGCCAGTGGATTACAAGAAATCCACTGTTTTCTCGAGTGGTTGACTCGAAAGTGAGCAGAATATTTTCTTCCAATCTTACGATATGCTGGCAATTCATCAGTAACTAAAATTGCTTTTAGATCAATCCAACTAAAAACAATCTCTGCAATTGTTCGCCCAGAATGAGTTTTTCCTTTTTTTGCCTTAGCCCTTCCATTACGTTCAACAGCCGTGACAACCATTAGATTACGTGAACCCGCACGACCTTTTGGCTGATCATTCACATCATCACGTATAGACAATCGCTTACCTCGATTGCCAATATACGTTTCATCTACTTCGACAACACCCTTTAGTAATTCATCTCCTTGATCCAACAACGCCCGAATACGGTGACAAAGAAACCAAGCACTTTTGTAAGTAATTCCTAATTGGCGCTTGATGACCATTGCTGATACGCCTTTACTTGACGTAGCAATCAAAAAAATACCTAAAAACCACAAAGTTAACGGCAACCGGGTATGTTCCATCGGCGTACCAACCGTTACACTAAACTCTTTTCCACAAACACGACAGCACCAGCAACGTACTTTTTTGAGTTTTCTCGAAAAATTTATAGATCCACATGTATCACACACCGGCCCAGATGGCCAGCGACGTTTGGCCAAAAATTCGACACAATCACTTTCACTACTAAATGCTTCTACAAACGATTGTATATTCATATTGGCATGGTATTATAAATCATGCTTAAAGTAAATAGTTCCCATACGAACTACCAGTGTGCTTTACCTGCGCACCCCCGGTGGTCTTAGGAAAATCTGTGGACTCAGTGTACCCTACCACATAAACTGAATTATTGGCTACGGCTATTGCAGTGGCGACATCTCCACTACTCCCGCCCAAATACGTGGATTGAAGTAAGGGATCGATTAAAACAGGCCGCATAGGGTCATGGTCCCCGAGCGAAAATCCGTACCGATCGTAGTGCTCACCGGTAATTTGATACGCTACTTGGACGATTTTTTTGGTTCCATCAATTTCTTGCCAAGCAACAGGTGGTGTAAACGTAACGAGAGATTTGCCAGAATGT
>CAIYTJ010000576.1 GCA_903929065.1 uncultured Bacteroidales bacterium
ATGAAAACGGCATTGAATGATATAGCATTTTTGGTCAATACCTTTTTTGCCCTCCACTTTATAAACAAGCCTATGTTCACCCGTAATTCGTCTTGACCAAAATCCTTTCAAATCGTATTTTAGTGGCTCTGGTTTGCCGGTTCCCTGAAATGGAGTTTTTTTGATTTCATTTAGCAAGTCATTAGTGTCCCGTTAAATTAAATCAATTTTTAATTGTTTGCATTTTTGTTCTTTGACATTCTTATTGATAGGACTTTGCAATAACTCATTTAGGTGTGTTTTGTCAAAAAGAGAAGCACTCACTATTTGTAATATTTCATATGTTGAACGATTTATTTTTAGTTTGCTTTTAATAACTGCGACCAAAGTGTAGGTTATTATTGCAATATAAACTTGTGTTTTTACTGCATTTATTGAAGTACCCCAAAATGATTTTATTTTCAGGTGCTGCTTTATCCATTTAAAGAATAATTCTACTTTCCACCTATACCTATACAACATCGCAATATCGACAGCAGATTGAGCAAAATTATTGGTTAAGAATACAAATGTTCTTCGTTGCTCGTTATCAAAATATTTAATTCTTCTTAAAACAACTGGATAGTATGTTGATGATTTTATTCCTTTAAGTTTTACTGTCTGGTCACAAATAATACCATTTGTTTTGTCTGATTTTACAGAACTAATTCGCTTAAAATTAAAATTTTCTTTAGCTCTTGTAACATAAAATGCGTTTGATTGGTTAATAGTATATAAGCGTTTGAAATCTACATACGCTTTATCCATAATGTAGAACCCGCCTGCTTCGTAAGTCAAAACATCTAATGCATTTACATCATGAACATTCCCTTCGGTTATATGTACAAAAGCGGGAATGGAAGTTTTGATATCATAAAGTGTGTGAATTTTTATAGCTCCTTTTGCTTTTCGAAAGTTTGCCCACCAAAATACATTTAAGCAAAGGTCAATTGTAGTAGAATCAAAAGCATATACATGTTCAGCAATCAATAATGTGAAATCCGTTTCATCTATTATGCAACCCCTTGCGATAGCAATCATTTCATAAGCGAAAGTTTCATAAATGCAACAATCCCTTTGCTCATTAGCTATCGCTAAATTAGTACGGGACACATTTTTGCCAAAACCTAAATGATAGTATTTGTTAGAATGGGCACTGACCGTAATAAGCAAATCCCTTAAACTTTAACGACCGCTTAATTGACCAAACATCATACACATGAATTGATTCCAACAAGTGAAATGTTTTACCCATTTGTTGCCTTCATATTTTGAAACGCACTTATCGAAAATTCGTGAGGGCAAAAAAGAGGTGATTTGAGCAAATACATATTTTCCGTTGTTCATCCGGAATTTTAGCGGAAATAATCGAAATTCAATTCAAATCGTCACCGTTTATTTTTATACTGTAATACACGCCTATCAAGAATGTCAAAGAACTTTTATATATTTTTACAGGACACTAGTGATGTGGCAATATAAATTCAAATGAGAACTGGCTATGTACTCCAATTAGTAATTTATCAGATATTGTAATTCTTGAAGGAACTTGTAAATGCGGATTCCCTGACCTACCTCATATTAACCAATGTATTGACGAAATTGATTTTATAGTAGGCTTTAAT
>CAIYTJ010000577.1 GCA_903929065.1 uncultured Bacteroidales bacterium
ATAGATGTACTTTGTACAGCAATTGAGTATTTATCAAAACAAAAGGAAATATTTTCAAGAATGAACTTTTTCTTTATTGGTGAAGGTGAAAAGGAAAATATATTGAAGGATGTCTGTATTAAGCATAGCAATTGTAGATTTATTGGATTTCAGGAACAAGTTGAGAAATATTACAAGTTGGCAGATTTAGTAGTTGTACCATCACGATGGGAAAGTTTTTGTTACTCAGTTGCAGAAGCGCAGTCAACCGGTGTACCTGTAGTAGCATCAGATGTTACAGGTCCCAAGGATATTATTGTAAATAATATTACTGGTTGGCTTGTACCTTCAGAAAATCCATATTTGCTCTCTGAACAAATTCGTAAATCTTTTGAATTGTGGGATAAGAGCTTTGATGAATATTGTGAAATTGGTAAGAGTGCCCGAGCTAATATTATAACTAAATTTAGCGAGGATAATATTAACATTGAAATTGAAAAACTTTTGCTAATTAAAGAATAATTTAATGAAAAAAGATGATTTTGAATTAAAATATATTGTTGTAGTAATCACTGCATTGATATTTGCTTATTCTTTTCGAGAATGGTTTTTTAGTATAGGAATCCTTACAAAAGGGGACTGGGGATTTTTTCTTAATGAAACCGCAACAACTATCAGGGTAAACTATTTTTCTTTATGGTTGTCAGATAACTCGTTTGGACGAGTTCTGATTGATGTTGCTCAGGCGCCAACGTATTTTATGTATGGAATATTTGCAAAATATTTTAGTTTCACATACGCAATAAACGAACGGTTAATTCATTTCTGTCCAACTATTATAGTCTCAATACTTAGTTCATACTTACTTTTAAAGAAGTATTTTAAAGAGAATTTACTAGCAGTCTTAATAGGTATACTTGTATATCTATTAAACACATATTTTTTGGACTTGCTTACAGGTGATGTAACACTAGCGACAGCCTTTGCGTTTGGCCCAGCATTAATTTTTTTGTTAGAAAATTATATAGAATCACCAACTCTTGCACGGGGCATCATTATTGCAATTATTTCTTCGATAACGATTGCATACGAACCACGTTCTTTTTATGTAATAGTATTAGTGTTAGTAATGCAATTTGTCTATAAAATATTTTGTGCTAGTAGTATACATATCAAAGAAAATTTGAAAAGAATTATAGCTCCATCGTTATTTATCATTCTAATAAATGTATATTGGTTGATTGGGTTACTGAAGATCGGATCATTTGGCAGTAATTCTGTTGTAAATAGGGGTCTTTTTGGTAGTCAATATTGGAATATATTATATTCTTTTACAATACACCATCCATGGTGGTCAGGATCAGCGGTGCAGGTCTTTCAAAATCAAATTATACCGGTTTGGTTCTGGTTAATCCCACTTATAGCATTTACAGGATTGATTCTTAATAGGAGAAATATAACTATAGTGTTGTTCGGAATAATTTCTTTATTAGGTATATTTCTATCCAAACAAACTGGTCAACCGTTTTCGTATGTATACCCATGGCTTTATGCTCATTTTCCAGGATTTAATGTCTTCCGTGAGGCGTCAAAGTTTTACGTTTTAGTTTCCACTGGGTACATGGTATTAGTGGGATCTTTTGTCGATTGGCTATTTAGAAATTGGCATGAAAATAAAGTAAGATCAATCTGTGCATATATCCTTTATGCTTCTATTTATCTAGTACTAATATTCAATTTAAAGCCGTTTATTACAAACGAAATTGGTACACTGTTTGTAACTAGACAGATTCCTAACGATTACTCTGTATTTAGTAGTTATTTGCTTAAACAAATCGATTATTCAAGAACATACTGGGTGCCACGTGATTCGAGATGGGGAATGTATACTGATACACATTCTAGGCTTAGTGGAGTAGACGTAATCCAATCGAATTGGAGAAGCCTTTCAACATTGGACAATAGTGCAAAGCAACAGGATCAGATTATTGATATATTTAAGCACGTGTTCTCACAATCACTTTTCGATGTGTCATCTATTAAATATGTAGCTGTTTCAATCCAAGACAATACTAATGATGATGATTTTTTTATTGATTATGGAGGTAAAAAAGATCCTAATATTCGTCAGTGGTATATCGATCAATTAGATATGGTCAAATGGTTGAAAAAAATTGACATTGGTACAAACAATTTGACCGTCTATGAGAACGATAGTTATATGCAACCGATATTCTCATTTCCAAAGCTATATAATATTAATTCCTTTAACAATCTAGATAATAAGATTAACTTTATTAACAAACTTAGTACAGATAAATATTATATTTCTGACGCTAATGTTGCTTATACAGCACCGTTGGTTAGTGTATTTGATCTATTTGAAAATGTAATGCTAAATAATGGCGTTATTTCTGATAGATATACTAGCCGAGATTACCTTTCAAAACTATATATTAATATGAGTAAAGGTGATATTAATAATAATTTATACAATAACAATAAAAATATAGAAAATGGAGATGTATTATTAAAAAATAATTTGAATGTTTTTGAGTATAGAGATTCAAAGTTTTCACTTAATAACATAATTGAGAATGCTTCATTTGAGAATGGTCTATGGACTAGTAATGTTGGTGATTGTAATAACTACGATAATCACCCGATCTTAGCGATGGTTCTTAATAAGGACGATAAGACTGATGGTAACCAATCGTTACAACTCGAAGCTACGAGACATATAGCCTGTACATCGGTTAATATACACGTAATAGCAGATAAAACATACCAGCTGAGCTTTGATTATCAAAGCCCAAATTCTGACCACGCATCTTATTACCTAGGATATAATGATATAGGCAAGACTTTTCTTAACGAGAATATTCCTATAAAGAACACGTTATGGAATACGTTTAGCAAAAAAATCAAAATCCCAAAAAGCGCAAATATTATTACACTAAACGTTTATGCTGAATCTACAGATGGAAGCACTAATATAATTAACAGATACGATAACTTCAAACTTATTGAGGTGCCTGATTTAACAAATGCGTACTATCTGGTCAGTGACCCTGGTGTAGAACTAAAGGATCCTTCATCTGTGACGTTTGAACTTATAAACCCCACTAAGAAACTTGTTAATATAAAAGGAGCTACCACACCTTTCTTCCTTGGTATGAGTGAAAGTTATCATCAAAAATGGCAATTGCAGTTCAATAACAGTAAGGTGAATGGCTCATTTAATTCGTGGATTCCATTTGTAAGTCCAGATCGAATATCTGATGAATATCATTACAAACTCGACGATTTCCTAAATGCTTGGTATGTAGATACTGGCAAATATTGTGATAATAATGAAAATCTTTGTAAGAAAAACACTGACGGATCTTATGATATGGAAATGGTTATCGAGTTCTTCCCACAAAGATGGTTCTATCTTGGGCTTCTAATATCTGGAACAACTCTATCAGGATGTATTCTGTATTTAGTATACATAGGAGTAAAGAAGATTAAAATTAAACTAAACAATAAAAATGAAAATATTTAATAAACAATATTGGACAGATCTTCTTAGAATTATCAAAAGGGATATAACATCAAAGAAGAAGAAGGGAGTAATAATTGTAGTCGTGTCTATTTTGATCGGCATATACCTTGGTATAAGTGCTGGATTATTGTGGCTATTGTTTTTAGTATTTGCATTCTATGATTGGGATAATAGAATTATTGGAGTCATTGCACTGATCTGTCTTGCTTCGTGTCCATTTCTATTGCAGTTCCATCAAGATGCTATTGCTGAAACTATGGCAGTCTATGCATTCTTCTTTCTTGTTATGGTCGTAGCGCTTCAGTTGATTGAGTATAAGCGTCACCCAGAATTGTCTAGTGAAGAAGCTAACCATGAAGAAAAGTAGGAATACTTGTGGTAAAATTCCACACATGGATATTGAAAAAAATGAAAATATTGCCTTTATTGATGGACAAAATCTATACATGGCTATCACAAAAAATGAGAATCCTTGGTCAGTAGATCTGACTCGTTTTCGTATATATTTACAACAAAAATATCGTGTTACCAATGCCTACTATCATTTGGGATATGTAAACGAGGAACATCAGGATCTATATGAGGAAATACAAAAAGCTGGATTTATACTGGTATTCAA
>CAIYTJ010000578.1 GCA_903929065.1 uncultured Bacteroidales bacterium
AATGTCAAATTTACACATTACAACGACACAAAATGTTAAGCTTTTTTTTACTCCGGCATCAGTTGGTGAACGTATATTTGCCCATGGTGCTGATTTACTGATAAAAACAGCTTACATGATTTCTGTTTATTTTTTATTGTTTCAACTACTTGACATTAATATTCTGGCCACTGACAACAATATTTTATATATTGCAATCCTTTGTTTGGTTTCTTTGCCTATAGTTTTCTATACACTTGTTTCAGAAACTTTAATGGAAGGTCAGACTTTTGGAAAAAAACTCGTAAAAATTAAAGTGGTAAAAATTGATGGCTTTCAGGCCGGATTCTTTGATTATTTAATCCGATGGATATTTTTACTGATTGATATTGATTTGGGCTTTGCCGGATTGATTACTATGGTAATTACAAAACACACCCAACGCATTGGTGATCTGGCTGCCGGAACTGCTGTTATTACAGAAAAATCGAAATATAATATCTCGCATACCATTTTAATGGATGTGGAAGAGAAATATCAACCCTATTTTGCACAAAATCAGGTTATGCTATTCAGCGATAATGATATGAGAATTATAAAAGAAAATTCCGAAATGGCTTTTAAACAAGGAAATTTTTCGCTCTTAATCAGATTGGTTCAGAAAATTGAATCCGTTATGAATATACGAAATCCTTTCAAAAGCGAACGTCAACTTATTGAAACCTTGTTGAAAGATTATAATTATTATACAGGAAAATAGAATCTTAATCACTACTTACCAATAAAACCTGATTCCAACAGATTTAATTCTTAAAATATTATCAATTTACGAAATTCTGAAAACAGGAAATTGAACAAATCAAAATTTAAATCGTTTTGCAGAATAAAGGATTGAGTTTAAGCCTTCCTATCAGGTAATTTGACCTATTTCTTATTATAATTTTCCAGTGAGCCAAAATAATGGTAATTTTGCAACGATTTACAGTCGAAATTGTTGAACTTTTCCGTTTAAAAATAGAATCAACCATTTCACATCGTAAAATAATATGAGAAAAGTTTATTCCGTTTGCTTAATACTCATTGTTTTTGTTTCGGTTTTATATGCCGGAACAACTGACAGTATTTCAACGGTTTATTACGATAAAGAATTTCATACTCAATATCAAACCAAAGTTAAGGTTTCGAGTAAAATAGCGGTGGAAGTTGCTGATTATCTGGTTAATGACTTTCATACTACCCCGGGTAATCTTTTTAACTGGGCATTGAAAGATTTGGGGTTACAAAATACAAATGACGAATTGATTTTTGTTTTAAAATCCTCGGAAACTGACTTCAAAACGGGAGTTACTTATGGGAAATTTGATATTGTTGTACAACATATCACCACTTTCAAAGATATAAAGGTAAATGCAATAGTTGCGAAAACCAGGTTTGCAAACAAAGAAATAAAAGTTAGTGCTGATATTATTTATTCCACTTTGTTATTGAATAAAGGAATAGGTAATATTAAATTTATTCCACAAAGTAACGTTGAACAGATTCTGATTACAAATGTAGATCTGAGATTCGGTTGGTTCTTCAATATATTTATTACAAAAAAACGCTATAAAAGCATTGTTGAGTGGCGCATTAAAAAATTTACAGAAAATATCAAGAACGAATGTCTGAAAAGAGAGATTAATGAAACCGAAAAAAAATCAATCAAACTTTAACCTGTGATTTGACAAGTATTTATGAAAAATAAATTTTTACTTATTCTGTTATGTATATTAAGTCCGGCTTTTCTGTTTGCATCTTCAATCGATTCTATTTCTACAACCTACAAAGATGGTCAATTTACTACTTATAGTCAGGTGTTTGTCAGTGCTTCAGATAGTATATGTTCCATAGTTACAAAAGACTATGATTACCAGATGCGCTATAACCTTGATGCACTTTTTCCCTGGGCTCTGAAAGGCATGAATATGAGGAAAGAGAAAAAAGAATTGATGATGTTTTATTTCAAATCAACCTCTTTTAATAAAGAAACAAGTGTTTTAAGAGGCATTGGCGATGTAATTATTCCGGGAGTAATAACCTTTCCAAACATTTATGTAGATTGCAAGCTAACATCAAAACCAACCATAAACGGTAATAGCACTGTATATCTAAACTTACTGAGCTCGAATGGATTCATTAAAAATATGAATAATTCATTTTCAGTCACTCCGGTCGCAAATAAGAAAGGAAACTGGTTTATTCTTGTAACAAATGTACGGTTTGGTTGGTTTTTCAATATTTTTCTTACCGAAAAGCGGTTTAAGGCAATTATGGAATGGCGGTTGAAGCAATTTATTCACAACTTAAAAAACGAAGCTGAACGAAGAGAGAAAGTAATAAGCAGTAATAAAAATACGAAACACGAAATAAATTAAATGGCTGAAAAAACACTTTTAGAAAAATTAGAAGGATTACAACATAAGTTCGAAGAGATTTCGACCTTAATCACTGACCCGTCGGTCATAACAGACCAGAAACGGTTTGTAAAACTCAATAAGGAATACCACGATTTGGAAAGAATTCTAACTGCCAAAAACGAGTATGAACTTGCTTTGTCACATTTGAATGAAGCTAAAGAATTACTTGATGGTGAAAATGACCCGGAAATGAGGGAAATGGCCAAAGCGGAAATTGAGGAAATTGAGCCAAAAATTCCGGAAATGGAAGAAAATATTAAATTGCTTCTGATTCCTGTCGATCCTGAAGATAATAAGAATGCCATTGTCGAAATCCGCGGAGGAACCGGTGGTGACGAAGCAGCCATTTTTGCCGGCGATTTATTCAAAATGTATCAGAAATACTGCGAAACTAAAAATTGGAAAACTGAAATAACAAATATAAGCGAAGGCACATCAGGCGGTTACAAAGAAATAATATTCACAGTTTCCGGCGAAAACGTGTATGGAACATTAAAATATGAATCAGGTGTTCACCGCGTTCAGCGTGTACCGCAAACCGAAACTCAGGGACGTGTTCATACTTCGGCAGCAACAGTTGCCGTTCTTCCGGAAGCTGAAGAATTTGATATTGAACTGAAAGATTCAGATATTCGGGTGGACACATTCTGTTCGTCTGGTGCCGGCGGACAGTCGGTAAATACAACATATTCAGCCATTCGGTTGGTTCACGTTCCTACTGGAATTACAGTTCAGTGTCAGGATGAAAAATCGCAGCATAAAAACAAAGCTAAAGCCATGATTGAACTGCGGTCGCGTATCTATGCCATTGAACATCAAAAATACCTGGACGAAATCGGTTCCAAACGTAAAACTATGGTTTCAACCGGCGATCGGTCGGCTAAAATACGAACTTACAATTATCCGCAGGGACGAATCACAGACCATCGCATCAACTTCACCATTTATAATCTTTCTGCTTTTATGAATGGCGATGTTCAGGGTGTAATTGACCAACTGATTGTAGCTGAAAATGCCGAACGATTGAAAGAAAGTGAATTATAAGTAGGTTGATGGGTTGAAAAGAAAAATAGTAAATGGTAAATGAATAAATAGTAAATGAAATCATGACTAAACAAGAATTATTTGAAAACATAAAACGCAAGAAATCATTTCTTTGCGTGGGATTAGATACAGACGTTGAAAAAATTCCGGAACATTTATTTGATTTATCCGACGATCCTATTTTCGAGTTCAACAAGGCCATTATTGACGCTACTGCAGACCTTTGCGTAGCTTACAAACCCAATCTGGCTTTTTACGAAAGCCTCGGCATTGAAGGTTGGGAAATACTTGAACGCACTGTTGATTATATCCGTTCGACTTATCCCGATCAATTTATCATTGCTGATGCCAAACGGGGCGATATCGGAAATACATCGGCTATGTATGCCAGAACATTTTTTGGTAATATGGAATTCGACTCGGTAACTGTGGCACCTTACATGGGCGAAGATTCCGTGACTCCTTTTCTGACTTATGAAGGAAAATGGGTGACTTTACTTGCATTGACTTCAAATAAAGGTGCTTATGACTTTCAATTTATGAAAGATGAAAAAACCGGTGAACGGTTGTTTGAAAAAGTACTCAAAACCTCACTTACATGGGGAACCGACGAAAACATGATGTATGTGGTTGGTGCAACTAAAGCCGAAATGCTGACTGATATTCGGGCCATCGTTCCGGAACATTTTCTGTTGGTTCCGGGAGTTGGAGCTCAAGGTGGAAGTTTACAAGAGGTTGCAAAATTCGGTCTTAATTCGACTTGTGGATTATTGGTAAATTCTTCCCGACAAATCATTTACGCATCCTCGGAGGCTGATTTTGCATCAGTGGCAAGAGTTGAAGCTCAAAAAGTTCAGCAGGAAATGGAAGTAATTTTATCACATGCCGGTTTTTTTATTGAATAGATTTCACATAAAATTTATTTTTATGAATTACAGGTATCTTTTCTTTATTATTTTTTCCTTAATCTCAAGTCTGTCAACCTTTGCCCAAAAAACAGAAAATGACAGCATTGATAATGACAGTACTGATATTGAAAAAAAATCATATTTAACAGCTTCTATAACGTATGCCTCAAATTCAGTATCTTATGGACGGGTTCAGGCAAATACCATAAATCCAACCATTGGTGCTTCGATTGGATACGATTTTAAATCCGGAATTTACTTTAACGCTGAGACCGGAATAATGCCAACTCAGGCGAGCTCTACAGTTACTACTCAACCTAATATTTTTGGAGGTCTCTCGTTGCAGGGAGGATATGGTTTTTCAATCGTTGAAGATGTATTGTCGGCTGATGTAAATTACACACATTCATTCTTTCAAAATACGTCAAAAATTACTTCTGAAATTCAGGGAACAGCAGCTGCCAGTATTTCTGCAGATTTGAGCTGGATTGGAGCTGATTTGGGATCGAACTTTAGCTATGGAAATGCGAATACTGATATTCTTTTTAATTTTTCAATCAATAAAAACATTAATCTTTTCCCGATTGGAAAAGATACGTTGAGTATTACTCCTACCCTTACAACGTATGCAGGAACTCAAAATCTGATTGGATTGCATTTGAGAAATATTCCCAAAAGAATAACAAATCCTAAACTAAAAACTGCAATTGAGGCTGAGAATGCTAAATTAATTGCAGATGCCAAATTATTTAAGTTTATTGATCTGGATGTTGAAATTCCTGTAAGCTATACAATAAGTTTATTTACCTTCGAAATTTCTCCCACATTTTCTTTCCCTTCAAACCTAATTGAACCTGTAAAATCAAATTACTTTGCCAAAAATCCTTTTTTCATTAATTTTTCTGTTTCAATCAAAGTATAATTCTTTATTTTACAAAAAAACCTCCTGATTTCATTTTATCAGGAGGTTTAAAA
>CAIYTJ010000579.1 GCA_903929065.1 uncultured Bacteroidales bacterium
AGCGCTACCTTCACACGGACATAGTTTATCTACAGTTTTTGATAAATGTGTCAAAAATGTGTAAATAAGTATTAAAAATACCTTTATGCTGACAGATTATCTTTAGGAGGTAAAATGTCAGTATTCAAGCGACCTACTTCAAACGGATTGACTCAAGAATATCATTATCGTTTTATGCAGTCAGGAAAATTATATCATGGTGTTTGTGAAAACTGTTTTAAACAAGATGAAGCTTTAGAATTTGAAAAGAATATAAAACAAACTGCAAAGAATTTGACGGTACAGAAATCAGTCAGGGCAATAGTTGAGAATTTCAAGCTTGAATTACAAGGCGGTGATAGAATAGCATTGTCAAATGCTTATGAGTTGTCACTAAAGAAACCACGCAAGAAACAACCCTCGGCAGATAGAATTAAGTTTAAGCGTTCATATTGGAGGGATTTTACTGCTTTCCTGACAAGCAATTTCCCGGACGTTCTTAATCTTGCGAATGTTCAAAAAAAACATGCTGAAGAGTATATCCAACAGATAAGAGAAAAAGGCAGATTCAACAAGCAAGTAATATTCAAGAATCACCGCAAAAATGGAAAATCTAGCAAATACTCAAGAAAAGGGAATCTATCAAACGCCTCGTGCAATGTCATTCAGCAAACTTTATGCGAGGTTTTTGATAAGCTTTCCAAGGATGCCGGATTGATTGAAAACCCATTCAAGAACATTGAGAAGCTTAATAACAATTATGAATCAAGAGAGGCTTTTACTGAATCAGAATTAAAACTCATTCGTAATAACTGGGACAGCTTCACCAAAAGAATATTTATGACAGGTTTATTCACCGCTTTGCGTGAGGGCGATATTTGCACGTTACGAAAGACAGAAATTGATTTTGACAATATGATTATCAAACGCAAATTACTGAAAACTGGTAAACTCGTAGAAATCCCAATCATGCAACCTTTAGAACAATTTTTAAGAGCTGAATTATTACTCAGCGGTGATAGTGAATATGTATTCCCGGAGTTAGCGCAAATGTATCTGGAAAATAGCGGAGGCATATCGTACAGGGTTAAGAATTTTCTTGAATCATTAGGCATTAAAACCACTAAAAAAGTAGAAGGGCGTGACAGGGTTGTATCTGTTAAAGACGTGCATTCATTACGGCATACTTTTTGTTATCTGGCAGGGGTTAATAATATACCGCTTGTTATAGTTCAAAGCATAGTCGGACACATGGACAGTAAAATGACCTCACACTATTCCGCACATGCCGACAGACAGGCAAAACACAGCAAAATGCAGTTGTTCCCTGGCTTTATGAAACAACTCGATTCAGATACTATTGATATAAAGGCAACAGAGCCGGAAAACCTGTCAGAGCGAGTCAGTAAAGCCATAGAACTGATAAAAGGGATAAGGATTAGCAAAGCCAATAAAGACCAGTTGCTTGCATTACTCGCCACTGGTTAACGAACATCCCCGTTACCTGTTTATATACGCCTATTAAACACATGGCTTAATAGGCGTATTTTTTTATTTTCAAAATCGTCCATTCAAAAATTTTCCGTCCGGCAATGACTAAGTTTCTCTCATAATTCCACGCCTTTTCAAACATCCGCAATTTCCGAAATATCCCCAAAATTTTAAAGTAAACAAACTGTTCCCCTCTCCGCAGACGCTAACCTAAAAAAACTTAATGGAAACGAGTGTGTTTTTTTATGTTTTGTCGGGCATCAAATTGTTTCGTTTGCATTCATGCTTCTCCTGTCATCCAACCCAAGCCAATATTCATTCATTTTCTGACCATTTATAACTAATCGGTAATTTATCAAGAACTTTCGGTAAATTTTTAAACGAGCTTCGTATAATAAGACATGCAAGTAGGAGAGGTTTCTATTTTTGCTGATAAAACGAGGAGGATTGATTATGATTGAGACAGGAAACGGGAAGTATTACACGACCAAAGAGATTCTTGAACGAATACAGGTTTCAGAAACAACGCTGAAGAAATGGCTGATAAAGGGAAAAATTCACAGAGTTAGGCTTGGAAATAAAAGGTACTTTCACGAATCGGAGATTGACAATTTGTTTGCTGTTGCCGCTGTCGCGGCAGCGACAGAGGAGAGCCAATGAGTAACGATATTATTGAAATTGCCATAGAAAAATATCGGGCAACCAGACCTAATACTTTTATCTGTCCCAATGCCGCTTTAGCCGATTTATCCAAGTCAGTCCTTAACGGTTTTGGCGTGTTTAACATTGAGCGAAAAGGGTACAGGGTGAATGAGGTTATTTCTATCTATGATGACAAGACAGATTTGCCATATAAATGGCAATCTTACAGCGAACTGGACAAGATAACACATGATGCGGTTGTCTCTCTTTATATGGATGGGAACAGGGTGCTTTCACTTGATATGCTATGCAGAACCATAACAGGCAAAGACAATGTTTCTACTGACCATAAACAGGCAGTTAAAGAATCGCTCATCAAATTGATGGGAACCATCATTCAAATCAAAGGCACATATCAGGGCAAGGAATATACCCCATTCACCGGCAATCTAATCTACGCAAAAATAGTCACCGTAAATATTAACGGACAGATTATCGAGGATGCGATTGAGATATTAGACAGACCGGTTTTATATAGTTATTCTCAGTCAAGAAATCAAGTTCTGTCCTATCCTGTTTCCTTACTGTCTGCTGGAGGTAAATCTAGCACAAGGGCAACGATAACTAAACACGTTATGCTGGGGCGAATTGAACGGATAAAAAATTCTAGAGAGCGCATAAAAAATCCTAAAAACCGCATATCTGATTGTATCACTTATGACGCTATTTATGACGCAGCAAAAGCGAGAACCAAAATAGAAAAACAAAGGGTCAGAAACCTGATTCATAAGCAACTGGATGACCTGATTCAACAGGAATATATAATCGGTTATAAAATCAAGTCAGAGAACTACAGTCGCTATCATTCTATACAGATTCTTTGCAAGGATACTCCCCTAGAAATGATACCTGACTCCCCTAAAAGTGATACCATACCCCCTAGAAGTGATACTTTAGCACCCACAAAAACAGCACCTAAACAATTAACAAATAAGGAGTTACAAGAAATGACAAAAACCCTATAAGAATACATAAGTATTATACCGGTCATTCCGGCATTAAGCCGGAAGACCAAAAAGCAGGAAAACGAAAACGAAATACAAACAGCCAACAGCCTACGGATAAAAGGAGGATTGATAGTAGGCGAACAAAGAACAAAGACAGCCGGATAGATGATGGATAGACATTTCTATTGAATGCTCCCTCTTTTGTTCGTATGCTGTCGCTGCCGCGACAGCGGCAGACAGATAGATTAGTGTACCGAAAAATTAATAAATTATGGAGAAAAAAACATGTCGAATTTAAACGATGATTTTAAGAGAGTGGATTTGTTGCAGTACGTTGAATTAAATTTCCCATGCAAGACGGTGAAATTAAACGACAAGGAAACAAGGGTCAATCCGTGTCCAGCTTGCGGTCACAATGATTGTTGCACCGTATACACGGACACGAATACTTTCAATTGCTTTTCTGGGGCTTGTACTGCCGCCGGAACAGTATGCGATTTAATGCTTGCAACAGGTCAAGCCTCAAGTGTAAAGGATGCCGCAGACAAGCTTGGTCTGAACGCTGATTATAACGATTCAAAGGCATCGCCATCGAATAATATTGACAACCCAGAGACAACCTCCGGCAATAAATTAACCGATGCCATAAAGAGGGCTGCCACTAATCATGCAGATAGAATCGCAAAGCGTGAATCTTACTTTCTTAACCGTGGATTGAAAGCCGATATTATAACAAAGTACGGTCTGAAGATTGACGGCGACAAAGCATTACTGCCGGGTGGAATTGTCAAGAATATAGACACCGGAGACTACATGAATCCGGCAGGACAAACACCGCCGACACTCAACGCTGAGCATTTACAGTCTACAGGGGTAGTTTATGTCGGAGAAGGTGCTTTTGACGCTCTTTCTCTCGAGCAACTAGGACAGAAGGCTATCTCAATTAATAGCGTGTCCAACGTTGCAAAGTTCATTGAGCAACTCAAAGAATCTAAGACTACATGTACAATAGTTTCAGCATTCGACAATGATGACGCCGGACAAAAAGCAACGGAGAAACTGAGAGACGGTTGCAAGGCGTTGAAAATTCCGTTTGACGTATTCAAAGTCCACAAATACAAAGACGTGAATGAATGGCTCGTATCTGATTTAAAAGAGTTTGAAGCTGCTGTTGCTAGATTTAATGTATCAATTAATGCAATCAATATTAACCGTGCTGATTGCTTTGATACGTTCCTTGCGACAAGAAAAACACCCCGGAGTTATATTAGTACAGGATGGGGTGAATTAGACCGGGCTTTGGGCGGTGGTTTGGTGGCAGATACTTATTGTATCGGGGGGACTCCCGGCGCAGGAAAATCAGCGTTTGTATTACAAATATGTCAGGCTATATCAAAGACAGAGATTCCAGTTTTATATTTCAGTTTGGAGTTGTCAGAGGATGAAATTGACGCAAGGAATACAAGCCGCTTGACCTACATGAATGATAGCGCATCCTTTTTATCCGCATTGAAAATAAACATGGGGAATCTCGATGATGACCAGTGGAAGATTTTGGATGGCGTAACGCCGGAATATAAGGCAACATTCAAGAATTTCCATATTGATACATGCAAGAGAGACCGGACTGTTTCTTACATTGCGGAGACCGCTACAAGGCATAAGACTGTCTCCGGACAAAGTCCGGCAGTGGTCGTGGATTACTTGCAGATTCTGCAAACATCAAATAACAGGCAAACCGATAAGCAAACCATTGATGACGCTATTACGGAATTAAAGCGATTGTCCAATAGTTTGAATATGCCTGTGATTATCATATCATCCCTTAACCGTGCAGGGTACGATAAAGGCGATTCAATGGCAAGTTTTAAAGAATCAGGCTCCATTGAATACAGCGCAGCCGTGGCTATGAATATCATGCCGTCTAAGAAAGGTAAAGACCAGCTTGAATTAAGACGAAATGGAGAGCCTACGCCATCCATTGAAACGGAACTCCAGATTGTAAAGAATCGGCATTACATTACAGGGACGGTAACGTTTGATTTCTTCGGAGCCGGAAACTACTTCAAAGAACAAAGCCTTCATGACAAGATGCGATGTAAATAATTTGCTGACAGGTGGTATAATATAACAAGCAGTAATCAGGTATCATAATATGAAAATCAGTTTGATTCACTGCCGTTTATTTTTCCATGTTCCTTTCTGGTTTTATCGCCGGAAAGGAACTTTCCTTTTTATCCGCATATCCCATTGTTTAAAAATATCGAAATCTATTTTCAATTCAGCGTCTGAGTTTCCCAAAATACCGTCATATTGTTTGTGTGCTTTCGAGAAAAATAGGAATTTGAATTTACCGATGCCGATG
>CAIYTJ010000580.1 GCA_903929065.1 uncultured Bacteroidales bacterium
GTAACTATTCAGCCCCATACAGAGCTACAAGCCTGAGTGCATTCAAAACATTTTGTCCAGCCTTTATGGTTGTATCAATAACAGACCTTAGGACGACAAAACAATCTGCGCCATGATCCGATTTGAACTGTCCGGAGATTTTTTGCTTTACTTTAATATTTCTTATCGCCCGTTCACTTCCATTGTTATCGGGCGGCAGGTGTGGATACCAGAGAAAGTTGAAGATGCTATTCTTGTGTTTAGCTAAATTTTTGAGTAACGTTTTTGCTTTCGCATGGTCATGATGTAATGTGGCATTCAGTAATTGGTCAAGTCGTTTGACCAGTTGATCTCTGTTTTCATTTGGCTGATAATATTGGATTGGTATCATAGCCTTTTTGAGTTCCAATGCTTCTGCTATCAATGTTTTCATATTCATTGCCCATTCACATTTATTATCATAAAGCTGGGTTATGTATTTTAAATCTCTGAGCAAATGAGCCATGCACATTTGATGATATGTGGCTTCGCAGTTAAAATGGCAGGCATACCGGTCATGTACCAATCCGGTAAGAGGTAATCCGTTAGGGAACTGGGTTTCAATCGTTTTGGCACCCCTGTTATCCGAATGAACAATAAAGGTAAGGTCATCATTTTGCCATGTCCATATCCAGTCATTTTGCCCGTTTACCTTTACACTTGTTTCGTCTGTGCCTGCAAACCTGCTTTTACAAATACGATCTTTTATCTGCTCGTAATAAGGCAATGCTTTTTGAGTTATCCGCGTCAATACATTGTTGATACCACCAACGCTTATCGGCAGATTCATCACATCCGTAAACAATTCTTTCATCCTGTTATATGGTAAATATTGCCTGCCATGCAAGTAGCCCACAAGCGACTCAACATTTGGACCATATTGTAGGCTGGCAGATACATAGGCAGGGAATTCACTATACATGCAATGGCCGCAACTACACACTTTGCGATAAATCCGATGCTCAACGTAAGTCGGTTTTATTACTGGAATATCTATAATCTTACGGCTTTCAATAAGGGTTTCCGAGACTTCAGCTAAGTCATTACCGCAGTTGTTACAAAAATTGGGTAAGTGTTCAATTACATTATCAAAGGTCCCGTTGAATTCCAAGGTAGTGCCATCATGTCCCAATTGACCACCTGGCTTTTTGCCGGTTTTCTCTCTGAGGCTTTGATTCTTTCTTGGACGGTTTTGATCCTGAGAGGGTGGAATATGAGAATTGTTACTGTTTTTTTTGTTTTTATAAATAGCAAGTTCTGCCTCTAATGATGCAACTTTTGCAAGCAAAACTTCAATGGTTTTCGCCATTTTCTTTTGTTGATCAAGGAGTGTTTCTATAAGAATTCTGGTGTCCAAATGCTAGCTTTTTTGCTAACACAAAGATCAACCATAAAATGGCTAAAATACAGTAAAATCAAGCCTTTTAACTAACAAATGAAATAAGTTATCCACATAAAAAAGATCCAAAAACATGATTTTCAAAACGAAGCCTCCGTGAGTCGCACAGAATAAAATAATGCCGGAAAA
>CAIYTJ010000581.1 GCA_903929065.1 uncultured Bacteroidales bacterium
ATGTGCATCAGCAGTTGCAACTTCTATATTTGCTGAGATCTCCTGCTTTTGGACTGAATTAGAAAGAATTAATAAATCACGCATCCCCACCCGGATAGTCATGATATCTTTTCCCAACTCTCCGATTGCATGTTTTACTTTAACCGGATGTTCGTATATTAATTCGGTCTGCTTGTGAATTTTTGTCGATTGACGATACGCAAATATACCCAATGCCAATATCAATACCATCATGGCACCTAAACCAATAAAAAGTTGATTTTTAATCTTTAAATCTCTGATTTTCATATCTTTTTTTTTAAGCGTTGAATGTTGGTGACCAAATTATAAATTAGTAGATCTGTTTCTATTTTTTAAATATCCCGGATTGAGGATAAACTTCCTGAAAGCCATAATGAAGTAAAATTTCCCGTTCGGTTTCGTCTGTTATCAGAAATCCATTTTCGGATAAGCATTTCTTTAATTTTTCAATTATTTTCTTTTGAAATACCGGTTTGTAATAAAATAAAACATTGGCACAGAATATAATATCGAATTCACCGAAAATGCTTGTTGGCGGACAAATGTGCTTTTTGTCTAATAAGTCGAAAGTCGAAAATTCAATATTCTCTCTAAGATCCGGCTTTATTATGTATTGGTGTCCATGCCTTATAAACCAGTGGTTTACTCTTTTCAGACTCAAATTACGCACCGCTAACTCTGAAAAAACACCTTTCCCGGCTATTTCGATTTGACTTTCGGACTGGTCAGTTGCAAAAATCCTGAATGCTGGTTTTTCCTGTGAATATTCATTCAAAAGCATAGAAACAGAGTATGCCTCCTGACCGGAAGCACATGCTGCTGACCAAATTCGTATTTCCCGCTTCTTTTCGTTTACCGATTTAGCGATTAAATTAGGTAAAATTATTTTTTCCAACACTGAAAATGTAAGCGGATTCCTGAAAAACTCACTGTAACTGATTTGCATTGAATCAATAAACCCCCTGGCTTCAACAATATCAATTTCAAGCAAATCGCAATATGCTTCATGCGAAACACATGTCGTTTCCTGCATTCTTATTTCGATGGAATTATTCAGAAATGTTGCTTCGTATTTCAAAATATCAATCTGATGATGTTGAAACAGAATGTCAGCAATTTTTTTGTTCGTTTCCTTCATTTTTCTGAATTTATTCTACAATGGTGTATTTACCTATGTCACCCGTTTCAATAAGCAGTTGATTTACTTCTTTTTTCAGTTCAATCATTTTCATTTCTCTGTCTACCGCCAGGTTGTGAAAACGGGTCATTTCGTTCATTTTTATTAAAAGTGCTTCTTCTGCATCTTTCCGCTTAGTTATATCCTGAATTAAAACATGCCTTGCTTTTCTTCCATTCGAAACCACTGGTGCTGATGTAATTTCAACATAGATTAGTTCTCCATTCTTTTTGATATGGCGTGAGATATCGTCAGAATTTACGCCCATATCAGTCATTTTTATTTTCTTCAGTAAACCCGGAATATCTTCCTGAGGACGAATATCTTTTATTGTCATATCAAGAAATTCTTCTTTTGAATAACCGTAATGATTGATGGCCGACTGATTAACCTGAATAAACTGAAGTGTTTCAAAATCATAAATAAACATGGGCTGTGGATTGTTTTCGAACATCATTCGAAAAGTTTCTTCGCTTTCCTGCAATGCTTTTTGGTTATTTATCCGTTCTGATATATCCATAAAGCTCACTAAGCTCGCCCAAACATTTCCATTCTCATCTGTTACCGGTGACCCGAAGATTTCCAGCACTGCTTTGGTTCCATCAGGCCTTATTATTAACATGTCATCAATTTTCGAACTTTCTCCATTCATTGCTTTTATAATTGGCATTTCATCAACCGGGTAAGGATCATTAGAATCAACTTTGTAGGCATCATATACTTCATGAAGATTATTCATTGTTGCGTCTGGTAAAATACCTCTTCCCAGCAATGTAAGCGCAGCATCGTTTGCTAGTAATGGTTTACCTGTATGAGCATCGACCATAAACACACCCATTGGAAGGTTTCGGATTAATGAGTCGAAAAGTTCATTCTGGCGTTTTAAAGCACTTTCACTTTGAATTAATTTTTCTTCTGCCTGTTTCCTTTCAGTAATGTCGTTAAAACTGATTACAATTTCTGTAATTTCATTTTCATTATTAAATACCGGGAAGCCATTCACATTTACCCATATTATCTTAGCATTAGTTGATTGCTGGATTCCAAGTAGTTGGTTTTTTATTGGTTGATTTGTATTGAGAACTCTCTTAACCGGATAATCTTCCAATGACATAGGTGAATAATCTGTATTTATAAAGCACCATGCAGGATCAATAGCAACTTTACCTTTCATTTGTTCATTGCTTAATCCAAGAAGCTCGGAAGCTTTGGGATTATTCATAACGATGGATGTATCGGACGCATGAACTACGATTCCGGTTTCCAGATGATTTAACAAACTACTATACCGTTCTTCACTTACTTTCAAAGCTATTTCAGCAATTTTCCTGTTAGTAATATCAGAAATACTCGAGATAAAGTAATTAGGCGTTCCATCTTCATTTCTGTTTAAAATTGAATGAATATCTACCCATACCGTTTTTCCATTTTTATGAAGATATCGTTTTTCAAATCTTAAAGAAGAATTCTCAAGCGACATTAATGAATGAATGGCTTCCATCGTTACATTTTTATCGTCAGGATGAGTAAAATCGACAAAACTGAGTTGTTCAACTTCGTCAATAGTGTATCCGAGCATATCAGCAAAAGCTTTATTCGCTTTAATAATCTTACTGTCGGTCGATGAAATGATTTTTCCTAAAACTGATTGTTCAAATACAATCCGGAAAAAATTTTCGCTTTCACGAAGTTGCTCAGATGCTTTTTTTTGCTCGGTAACATCTTGAATTACTCCAAATAAAATCCTCTTTTCCTTGTCATAAGTGGCTGTGGAGTGAATATCTTTTATTTCACCGGTATCGGCTGTTTTAATCTTAAATTCAATATCATAAGGTTCATCTTTTTCAATCAGTTTTTTTAATGATTCATCCATAAATGCCCTGTATTCAGGCAGTGGAGCAGCTTTGACATGATCGTAATTAAAATCTGAACCATAAAGTCCGTACAATTTGTTTGCCCCTTTAGATGCTTTAACTGTCATTGTATCCAATTGCATCTCCCAGTTACCCGATTTTGAGGCAAATTCAGCACGGTTTAGTCGGTCTTTACTTCTTATTGTCAATTCTTCAGCTCTTTTTCGCTCTGTAATATCATTGAATGAACAGACTCTTTGACTGGTATTTTCAATCACTGTTACAGACATAAGTGCATGCCTTATTTCTCCATTTTTTCGGTAAAATTTAAATTCGTAACGACCCGGAACTGAATTCGGATCGATAGATCTTAACCAGGCAAATTCTTTTAATCGTTCAAGATCGTCCGGTGGAATTTGTTCAGTCCAGCTCATCCCAATAACTTCTTCTTTGGTGTAGCCGCTTAATTTGCAATACTCATCATTCACCATAGAAATAATAGAATCGGGTTCTATAATGGCTATGGCTGCCGAATTACTTTCAAAAATGGCACGGAAATTCTCTTCGCTAACTTGTAGTTTTTTTTCTGCATGGCTTCGGGCTATGAACATGGCTACCTGATTGGCATACAGTTCCAGAATTTCGATGTTTTTAATGGTCGTACCGTTCTGAAAATACAGCGTAAAGTCGCCAACCCGCAAATCTTTTCTTGAAATATTTAAAATATATATTTCACCCAAATGAAAGGTTTTTTCAATCAATCTTGAAACAGAAGCAGGTATAACTTTTCCAATTAACTCTGTCAGAGTTTGAAATTTTGTTAAGGTATTATTTTTTATTTTCTCATCTCTGACAGGATCGAAACTCCAGAGTTTATTCTTAACGTCGAATCCTAAAAATTTAGTTGCTTTGGAGTATATATTGCTCTCCCCACTTATTGCAACTGTCCTGAAATCCTCATGATTATCTTCATAAATATTCAATGAACCGAATTTGGCTCCTGAAACTTTCACAATAACATCAGTCAACTTTGAAAAGTCTATATTGTCCGACGAGAATTCAATTAATTCATTATTATCTTCTAATAATTTTTTCAGTATATCTATGTTATTTTGTAAGGAAGTCTGCGCCTCCATTCGTTCACTAATATCATAGAGTATACCGGTGAAAATTATATCTCCATTTTCAAGGATACGGGGCAAAGATTCTAAATGTACCCATTTGATTTTTCCTTTAATCAACAAACGACAATCAATGTTAAATGGAATTTGTTTGATGTTGGCTTCTTTATTTTTAATTTCGAACACAACCCGATCATCCGGATGAATCAGGTCACCTATTATTTTGGGATTGTTTTTAAATTGTTCCCTGCTGACTTCTAAAATTTGACAAAACCGATCACTGGCTAACTCCATAACATAAGGAGAATTCGCTGAATTACTCCAGGCATTTTCAGACCATTTTTCGGTGGAAGTTACCCTTATACGATAAATGCCGGCTGGTTGGGTATTTACAAGATCTCTATATAATTCACGTTCATGTTTTAATAATGCTTCAGAATTTTTTCGCTCTGATATATCACGTACAATAAGCTGAACGGCAGGTTTCCCATCAAAGGTAATCGGAATTGCCTTTACTTCCACGTCACATGCTGTTCCATCCAATCGGATAAATTTTTCTTCAGCCAAAGGCAGCACTTCTCCTTTTGTTAAAGCTTTTGTCATTCTTTCAACAACAAATTTGCGATAATCGGGATGAACAAATTCGATGACATTTTTACCTATCAACTGATCAGCACTTGTAGCCCGCATTAACCTCAGGCACTCATTATTGATTAACAGAATCTCGTCGGAATTGTAAATGGCAATAGCATCAGGTGAGTTTTCAACCAGATTGCGATATTTGGTTTCACTCTCTACAAGTTCCTCATTTCGTTTTTCTAGTTCATAGGTCCGATTCTCTACCTGATTTTCAAGTTTGCTGTTAAGTCTTGAATTTCGAAGAATTAGGGCTAAAACTCCTGATAAATTGGAAAGGAATTTCATCATTTCTTCCATACCATCCATATCCAACATATCCAGCAATAAAATTGAGCCAACAATACTATCGGCAGCTACTAATGGAATAGTCAGAACTTTTTTAATCTCCAATTTATTCAGAACACTTACAACTTGCTTGTTTTCTGATTTTTCAGTCCAGCTTTGAATTTCTTTATTTTGAATTGAGAATTCAATTAGTTCATTAATGGCAGGTTGTTTAGCCCATTCTTGCCTGTTCGATGGATAAACACTGAGAATTTCAGCAGAGTCGTTTTCGTGTTGTATGGCAATAATAATGCTTCTTTCACCAATTAATTCGTGAATCTGACGTGTAAAAAAGGCAACACATTGTAAAGGCTGGTCGGATAAACTAAGTAATTTATCCAGTGTTTCGTGAAAAATATATTTTAGTGATTTATTGTCCATACTACTTTATTTTTTTTCGTGGTCATTCGAATAGTTGCAAATTTAATTTAACACAAAACAATGTTAATAAGAAAATTATTTATTGTTAATCCAATGGATGATTGTAGCAATATCAGGAATATTGGAACTGACAAATATAATTATATTTGAAAATAAAAAATCATTAAAACTAATTTATTTTTATTTTTAGCCCAAAATATGTAATTTTTGTAGTAATTATTCTATCTTGTTGAAGTACATACTATTACAATTTTAATGAGGGGGTTGTTGATTTTTTGCATTTTTACAAATGTTATTCAATTTTTACAAAATTAAAATAGGTGTTGATAATGTTGGGATGATATAAATTTACAAAATTTACAAATATAAAAACATGTTTTTAACTTCACCGTTTAATGTGACGAATGTTGAAACTAAAAATATTCTTTTTTTCAAAAACAGATATAAATTCTGAGATTTATGTTCTATTTTTGTCCTGTATGGTAACATTTATCCAAACAGGTGCTTTAAAAAGGTTTAAAATGTCAGCAACTTTCTGCTCAAACATTATATAAACGTTAAGCGGAGTTGTCTCAATCAGAAAAAATGTTATAAAACATACTTTTGGCAATTATTTAACGGCATTTAGTTGTTTTGAATGAAACTAAGATGTATTTTTGCATCGTGATTTTTTCATAGTATTAGATTTAAGGTTAACAAAGATTGGTAGTATGCCGTGAGGCAAACTACCTTTCGTCTTTTATGGAGGTTTACCCCCAACCCCTAAAGGGGAGTAAGATGGGTTTCCGATAAATTCACAAGAAAAATTCCCTGCAAGTCCTTTTTTACTCACAGGGAATCTCCTTCTTCACTGATAACTGTTAACTGCTAACTGCCAACTGTAACAAACACCGATTTGGTTGCTTTACTTCCATCCGCAGTCCTTACAAACAGATAGCAGCATTTCACATCTGCAGCGGTAATGCCCGGGTAAGCAATAGCAATACTACTTACAGCATCATTGCCACGAGCCTGTCTCGCTACCAGCAGTTCACCAACGGTGGTTTTGACTACAGCCACTACTTCATCAGTTGCAGACACTTTCGGAATCAGCAGATTAGTCTGGTAGCCAATCGTTATTCCGGCAGCAGTAACTGCTCCACCCGATACCACTACAGGAGGCAAAGAGCCATTGGCCACTACCAGCTTACTGTAATCAATCACAGGTTCTGCCCCGCTTTTATCTATAGCGCCGGGCAGATTGGCAGCCATAAAGAGGTTGTAAGCCGACATGCCCTTCGGACATTCAGGAAAACCCTGATCGGTTACACCTCCAAAACCAATATACTCTTCAGCTAACATTTTAAAACCACTGCGTTGCTTCTGCTGCGCTTCGGTTTTGGCATCCTGCTGATTGAATGCTTTTGAGCGAATAACATTTTGACCACCGTGCGTAGTGGTAACAAAATTGGCCATAGAACCGCTCATTTGGCCAGTCATTGGATTTTGTGCCTTTGACATACTAAATTAGCCATCAACTTTCCGAATTGGCAACACGCCACTCTTTGTTTTTGACGCTTCAAAAATACAACTGAAATAGCGGTTCTGCAAGACAAATAAATACCACAAAATACAATATAACAGCACTTTATGTATATTTTGCGCACGTTTGCGTACATTTGCGCTCATTTGCGCAATGCCGCCAAATTCCATTAATAAACTTTATATACAAGTCCTCAAAAGTTTAACATACATTTTCAATTGATAGAGAAATCAACTGGGTGAATTTATAGAAATATCATGAAAATAGAAGAAAATACAACAATTTTCTAATTGCATTGGAATAAATTTCAAACACCTTGCATTGGAATGAATTCCAACTCCTTCCTTTTTGCATTGGAATGAATTTCAACGCAAATAAATCGGTCGTCGCGATGCGACTTGATTACAGCATTAAAGTCGCGTAGCGACGACCGATTTCGGGAGCATGAGGTTTTAACCCCATGCGGGAATAGAAGAATGATGACATTTCCAGCAAGTCGCGTAGCGACGACCGATATTGATTGCGTAGGGTTTCAACCCTATGCAGTTGTTTGGGGTTTTAATTTAACCATATCCAATCTTTTTTGGGAGCATAGCAATAAATTGCTACGCTCGCCATATCGGTCGTGGCTCTGCCACTTGCATAAAGCGCATCCAAGCAAGTCGCATAGCGACGGACGATTTAGGTTGCGTAGGGTTTTAACCCTATGCAATAAAAAGAGCATGATGGTTAGTCATGCTCCTGAAAAAGAAATATAGTCAGCATTTTATTTCCCGGATTTCCGGCGATTGTCGTCCCGACAAAGCATTTGACAATTTTCAGCACTCGTTTTTCCGCCTTCGTGCCAGGGAGTTGCATGGTCGGCTTCCATTTCATGAAGTTCAAATTTCACTCCGCATTTTACGCAAATTCCTTGTTGTCTTTCATAAGCTTCACGTTTTTGATTGTCTGAGAATCCTCTGATATTGAGGTATTTTTCCTTACCTGTCAAAATATATTCGTAAATCCCTTTTTTGTTTGTAACATCTTCGTCTTGCATTAATTTGGTGATTTCCACCTCAAGTTTTTGAGAGTCAAACTTTTGATTTTTAAACTCGTTGTAAAGAAATCCCCATTGAATACCTTTCATTTCTTTGCGATAGGTTGGGAAGGTAGCTTTCACCCAATTAATAACACTTTGAAAGTAAAGCCAAAGTTCGTTAGCATTTGGCTCGTGCTGATTTTTGGACATGTACCCTTTTATATTCGATTCCGAAATCCAATTAATAGCAGTTTCTAAATATTCTTGTCGGTTTGCCGATCCGCTTAAATATTCATCGCCTATTTTGGGGCGATTATTTTTAGAGAAAAAGCGTTTTGCATCCGAAACCCACGAGCCGGAATAAACAGCATTTCGCAATTCCTGATTTGTGAGTTCCTCTCCGGCAATATTTATGGTTTCAAACCATTCTTATTTTTCACTCGGTTCGCCCGTACAGAAGTAAACCATTAATTTATAGTCTAATATCTGCTTTTGTTTGTCAGATTGTAGATTGTGAAACGCAAGTCCGTTTAACGAGAAATCGCCATTTACATATTGGCAGACAGAAATAGTGCGTTGCTGACCATCAATAACTTCAAAACCTCCGTCCTCACGCACAGCCCAATACATTACATTCAATGGAAAATCTTTTGTCAGGGTTTCTATTACAGCATTCCGTTGTTTGTCACCGTACACAAATTCACGCTGATAAGGCGGACGAATATCCAGCCTGCCACCATACCCAACTACGCCATTTTCATTATTATCTTCGTAACCGCTTGTCAGTTCGCGTACTGCAATTTCTTTTAGTTCGATTTTCATAGTCTTTTATTTTTGATTATAATACGAGCATATTTTGGTTGCCCGTTAATTTTCGTCAGATATGTTCCTTGTGTTTCTTCAGTTGGACCTGTTAACATACTATATCTTCCAATACCATCAATAATTTCAAATTGTTCAGGATTATACTTGTCTAAAAAAGTTATTGGCACACCCATGACACCTTCATAGTCAGCAGGAATATCTTTTGTTGAATCAACATTGATAGCATTGTAGTTGTCATAGTTAGGATATTCTTCAGATGTATATTTCTTATACAGTATTATATCTTCATGTCGCTTATTCATATCTAAATTGGTTAACCATAAGCAGTTATTAGTTGAAACTATTCTATTGCCTGATTCATCAATTCTTGCTTCTGAACCATACAATTCATAGTGTTTTGGAACAATAAAACCTGAAATGCCTCTACCCATATTCACACCCAACCAAGCTTTGTCTTCTTTGATTAGTTTAAAAATTTCTTTGTATGTTATCGCGTTAATATTACCAATTATCAAGAATTTCTTTTCATACTCCATTAATTGAGCTACATAATCTCTGAAAAGCGAAAAGGGTGGGTTAGTAACCACTATGTCAGCTTGTTTAAGAAGCTCTATACTTTCTGTACTACGGAAATCGCCATCACCTTTGAGGTATTGAATACCAATTTCGTTTGTGTCAGGTACTTTATTCCCGTTCTTGTCGCCCGTGTATTCAAGGTAGATGGCTTTTTCAGATTTTTGCTCACTAAACAAGTCCATATCCTGGCTTTTATAACAAGTAGTAATTAGTTTTTTTAGTCCCAGTTTCTCAAAATTATAGGAAAAATAATGGAAGAAATTGCTTACACGCGGATCGTCGCAATTACAAAACACCACTTTGTCTTTAAAATGCTCTTTGTAATGCTTTAATTCTCTTTCAATATCACAGAGTTGGGTGTAAAACTCATCTTTTTTTGCAGTGTTTGCTTTTCGCAGGTTGTCGTTTTGTGCGTTTCTTGCCATTATGTAGTTCATTTATATTCTGAACTACTGGACTGATAAGATTTTATACCACAAAAAAAGCGTGGACTAAATCCTTACCCGCCACCAAGCCCCTGAGAAGGCCACATGCAAACGATAAGTCAAAAGCCCACGCCGTTTGGCGTGAGCATTTTGCTTACTGAATCTGTTTGCATGTTCGCTTAGGGAAATTTCTCAGGTTTCTGGTGGCGCGAACAATAGCAGAATGCTATTTTAGTATGTTGAAAATTGTTTTATTCGATAGAATATTGATTATTTTGTTTGATTTGCAAATGTACAAAAATTATCTTTTAAACATTGCATTGGAATAAATTCCAACGCAATGGAAATCGGTCGTCGCTATGCGACTTGCTAATCATTGCAGCCAGTCGCGTAGCGACGATTCATCTGGTTGCCTGAGGTTTTAACCTCTGGGATTAGAGAAATTATATCAGCTCTTCAAAAATATAGCTTTCATTAAATTCTACCTCATGCTTTTGCAGCGTTTCAAGATATTCAGTTTTGAAGTCTTGTTTGGCATGATGTTTTTCCTGACCTTTCACATAATTGAAAATCATATCTTTATCCCAGGGGCTATACGTGAAAGCACCAAAACCACGCTGCCATTCAAACCGCTCGCTTAGCAACCCGCTTTCATTGACCCATTTGGATGATTTGGCTTTCACACTTTGCATTACTTCCGATATTTCAATATTTGGCAGAAGTCTGAAAAAACAATGAACATGATCCTCCACACCATTTACAATCAGATGGTGGCAGCCGGTTTCGTTTATCAGATTCCCCAGCACAGCCATCAGTTGAGGTCGCCACGATTTATCAATTACAGCATTGCGGTATTTCACTGCAAATACGCATTGAATATACAGTTGGTGATAGGTATTTGCCATAAAAAATGAATGATTAAAGGTTATCTATTTGCAATTCAAAAATAAATAAACTCTTTTAATTAACCAACATTTTCTGCATTAAAAATGAATGTATATCTCCTTGCATTAGAATAATTTCAACTCCAATTCTTCTCTTCTGCATTCTCATTTGCATTGGAATAAATTCCAACACAGGTAAATCGGTCGTCGCTATGCGACTTGAAAAAGAATGCAAAGCAGCCAGTCGCGTAGCGACGGACTATTTGTAGAGCGTATGAATTTATTCATATGCGATTATAAAATAAAAAGCGTGGACTAAATCCTTATCCGCCTCGAGCCCCTGAGAAGGCCACACAAAAGATAAGTCAAAAGCCCACGCCGAATATTAAGGAGTGTTGATGTCAATTTAATTTAGCTGCAAAGTTACAAAATAAAAGGCTGATTTTGAAATTTATATTTTAAAATTCAGGCTGTCAAACCTTTGTATAAAATCATCGATGTCTTGTTGGGTGTAAATTATTTTTTCGCCCGGCTTCATATAGTGCAACTTACCGGCCTTTCTGTAATTTAACTGCGTGCGTTTTTTCACTCCAAACATTTCAGTGAAATCATCTTCAGTATAAGTCCTGATAGTGCATTTTGTATTTTCTGCAATCTGAGTAAGCAATACTGTCCATTCATTAATTCTCCTTTCCAGGTTGTCGTTCCTAATTCTTAAATCTGCAAACTTTCCGGCCAACAACTCACCTACTGCCCCTTCGATATTCACGGGCACAGGCCGTTTAGCACTGCGTAACTGCAAGGCTTTTGGCTGCTGAATTTGGTCGGATTGAATCATTACTTATTTTAATTGTATTTGCTCATTATTGTTCTAATTAACATATTGTCAATTGCATAAAAAAAGCGTGGACTTCATTTATTTCCTTATGCTTAACTACCCATAATAGGTTGCAATGCATAAAAAGATAAGTCAAAAGCCCACGCCGTTAAAGCGTGTGCATTTGCTAAATTATTCTTTGTGTTTCGCTATGTATGAAATTTCTCAGGTTTCGAGTGAGCGAACAATAGCAGAATGCTATTTATAAAATGTTGAAAATTGTTTTAGTTGTCTGTGTTGTAGATTTTATTTATAGTTTGAATTGCAAAAATACAAAAAACATTTATTTAAACAACTGATATCACAAAAAATATATTTAAATGCCAATTTGGTATCCGGTAAAAAACCTCTTCTTTAAAAGCCACACTTGTAACCTGTTTGTGTGTTTTCACAATTCGAAGCACATTACTATAATTATTAAACTAATTATAATTAAAAGTATGCCTATTTATGTCAATTAAAATCAACAACAGCAGATGAGTTTTTAAAAATGTAAGTTAATGCCATGTAATTTATTTTTTTGCTGTAGCATGAAATATGACACATTTTCGCTTGTCAGTTTAATGGAATTGATTAATCCTCATTAAATGTACTGGTAACAGCCAGTATATCAAATAATTATACTAAATAAAAAAATATGAATTATCCGTATTAATTCATCAGGAATATTTATGATCAATTCAATGGATTTAATGTAGCATTAACTCCGTTCAAATCACACAAAACACGACATATTACTGATATACAGCTATTTAAAATATGTTCTATTTTTGTAAGTCAATAATATAAAGATGAATTAAGAGTCAGTTGCAGAAAGTTTGATTTATTAAATTTTATTTTATGAAAACAAATACTTTAAAATACTGTATTCTGCTGATAGTAATTAATATAGCTTGTTTTAGTCTACAGGCTCAAACAATAAAAACAGTAGGTGGTGCAGGTGCAAATTACAGCACATTAAAACTAGCATTCGATGCCATTAACGCCGGTAATATAAAGGGAATTATTACCTTACAAATTACAGGGTCAACAAAAGAAACAACTTCTGCCACACTTTACCAAAGTGGATATAATGGTACAGGAGGTAATTCGAATTACACTTCCATCAATATTTACCCTATCATTTCAGGTTGCTCCATCTCCGGAAATATACCCGTTCCAATCATCTATTTGAATGGAGCTACTAATGTTACCATTGATGGAAGGGTTAATGCTCAGGGAAATACTGCAAACTTAACTATCTCCAATTCAAATACTACAACAGATGGAGTATTGATACGCTATGTCAATTCCGCCGAATCAAATACGGTGAGATATTGCAATTTGTTTGGGTCTGGAAATAGTTTTGGAACAGGATTACTCTATTTTACAGCTTCAACAACTGGTAATGGAAATAGTGGTAATGTAGTAGAATACTCAAATATAAGCAGCTATGGAGGAAACCGACCTATAAATGCTCTCTTTTCTTCTGGTACCATAGGTCACGAAAATATAAACAATATCATTCGATATAATAATTTCTATGATATTTTAAATAATTTGTCCTCATCGAATGGAATATGTATCTCGTATGCAAGCTCTGATTGGATAATTTCAAATAATAGTTTTTACGAAACAACGTCATTTGCACCAACCGGTTCGTTCAAGTATTATCATATTTTTTTGAATACCGGCAATAATCATCTAATCAGTAATAACTATTTTGGTGGTACTACTTCGCAATGTGGTGGCAGTGCTATGATAATAAATTCAAGCTTGACGCATTATTATAGTCCCATGTTTATAAATGGTGGTATTACCAATAAAAGTACAGTAGAATTTAATACTATTCAAAATATAAATTATACAAGTACAGAAGATAATCCCTGGGATGGAATTTACATTAATTCGGGCAATGTGGATGTAATTGGAAATACAATTGGGGCAACCACAGGAAACAATTCAATTATTGTGAATACTCCGGTAGCTTATGCAACTTCAACTATTAGCAATGGTGTTGTAACTGCAATTAATATAATTGGAGGTGGAAGCGGATACACCGTTGCACCAACTATTTCGTTTTCGGTAAACAATGGTGGAACTGGTGTTAGTGCTCAGGCAGAACTAACAAACGGGGTAATAACAAATATAAATATCTTGAATGGTGGAAGCGGATATACAACAGCTCCATCTGTATATTTTGACGGTCAAACAAATATGTATTCCACTTCACACGGTATAATTCAAAACAGCAGTGGAACTGTCAATATTCTCAACAATAACATTGGCTCCATTACCACATACGGCTTATTAACTTATTCGCATGGTTGGGAATCGGTTTATGTACGAAGTGTGACCGGGACAACGACTTTTGATGGAAACCTGATAGGGAGTCTGACTACTCCAAACAGTATTCAAACTGGTTCAACCTGCGAAAATTCAATACAGAAACTAGATGTATATGGTATTTACAGCTCCGGTGTCGGGACTACAGTTATTAAGAATAATACAGTCGCCAACCTGACGAATCACTATGCAGGGACTAATCCCGGCTCAAAAACACGCGGTATAGCAACTATAGCAGGCCAGAATACAATTGAGAATAACACGGTAAGGGATATTACAAGTTTCAGCGGCCAAACTTCAAATTACTCATCAGCTCCAGTTATTGGAATTGCTCAAACTTCTTCCACAGCAGGAAGCACACAAACTGTAGCAGATAATTTTGTTAATAAGATTTCAAGTTCACATGCCTCTGCACTTGTGGCTGTTTATGGCATCCTTTATGTTGGACCAACCACCGGCAACAATACTGTTTCCGATAACTTTGTTCATTCAATTTCCGCTTTATCATCCAACACTTCGTCTGAAGTTGATGGTATCGTTTTAAACTATGGTGTAACAAGCACATATAATAATATTGTGTACATGGGAGCCGGAATCAGTACAGGCTATAAACTTAACGGAATAGTTGATGCTACAAATACTAATAACACCAGTAACATATATTTTAATTCTGTATATCTGAGTGGTTCGGTGTCTGGAATAACTTCACCCTCTGCTTGTTTTTACAACACCACAACCAGTACTACGGGAATCTATGAGAATAACATCTTTTTCAATGCACGAAGCGGAGGCACAAGCAACAAACATTATGCTGCTATTTTAGCCGGAAACACTTCAGTGGTATTAAATTATAACGATTATTTTGTAAATGGTTCAAATTCAGCCTTAATGAAATTTGGTGGAACAGATCAAACCACTCTGGCAGCTATTAAAACGGCAACGTCAAAAGATGGTAACAGCATTGCCATCGATCCGGCATTTATAAGTGCAGGTAGTACAAATCCGTTGAATTATAATACAGGTGCAAATCTTACCGGACTTTCAATATCTGGCATTCTAAATGACTACGATGATTTGGCTCGGAAAAATCCACCAAGGATGGGCGCACTGGAAAACAATAATTATGTTTGGACAGGAACTGTCAGTTCTGATTTTGGAACAGCTTCAAACTGGGCAGGTGGAGTAGTACCGGCAAATGGCGCCGATATTAGCTTTTCACTTTCTCCGCTACATAATTGCATATTGGATCAGAATCGTTCGCTCAAGGATATTACGAATAATCAGGGCACTTATAAATTCGTATTAAATGGGAAACAACTAACACTGACCGGAAGTTTGATTTTCAGCAATGGAGCACAAATAGATGCCACAACAGCTTCTTCAACTGTTTCATTTGCTGGATTAGTTGCACAAAGTATTTCCGCTGGTTCTTTTGTAAATAATTCTGTCGATTCATTGAAAATAAATAATGCTCAGGGAGTTTCGTTAAACACAGACTTTACAATTCAGAAAGGAATTGCCCTGATGAATGGAAATTTTACTATTGGTGCAAATACGTTGACATTCAACGGTATTGTAACAGCAATGACTGGTACAGTAACCGGTGGTACGAGTACAAATATGATAATTGGAGGTTCAGGAAGTATGATTAGTATGCCTGATTTCACACTTAATAATTTAATCATTAATCGTGCCAGTGGAGTTAGTTTGTATGGAAATTTACATATTGTTGGAACATTATCATTAACTAATGGAGTGTTGTTTGTCAATGCAAATACACTAACTATTTCGGGTAATTCTCCCACCCGAATAAGCGGTAAGATTGATGCAAGTAATTCAGCTGCAAACGTAATTTTTTTAAACAGTTCATCAATTGTTTTGCCGGCATCATTTTTTATAAATCCGGTGAATAATATGACTGTTTCAGGTGCAGGAGAATTAACATCAAATGGTGATCTTGCCTTGAATGGTATTTTAAATTTACAGGCTGTTAACCCTTCTTCTGTAAAAGGAATATTGGACATGGGTGCAAACACCTTGACAATGGGTGCTAATGCTACTACTATTGGAACTGGCGACGTGACAGGAATCATCAAAAGGACTTCATTTACAGCAAACACAGCTTATACATTTGGTAATCAGTTTACAAGTATGACTTTTTCGGCTGGAGGAACTATGCCTGTTGATATGAGTTTTAATATCACTATAGGTGGTGCTCCCGGCTGGAAGTCTACTGCCGTTCAACGTAACTATGATATTAAACGTACTGGTGGGGCAAATACCACTGTTACACTTTCATTACATTATTTACCATCAGAATTACAAACCAATTCGGAAATTAATTTGATAATATGGGACTATCATGCTTCAGTTCCAAAAGTGGAAGAACATGGTAAATCAAATCAAAATATGGCTGAAGGCTGGGTTGCCATTTCGAACAGGAGCGTGACCTATTTTGATACCAACTTTGGAACTCATCAATGGGGTTTGTCAAATAAAGAATCTGCTAATTTTGTATGGCAGGGAACGCCAAGTTCCGATTGGAATGATCCTAATAACTGGTCAGGCGGTATAATTCCGACCTCTACCAGTGATGTTATTATTCCTGATGCATCAACAACTGTTCATTGTCCAACCTTAGCATCAAGTTCTTTCGTCAAAACTATTACCATTCAACAAAATGGGATCTTAAACGGAGGCAATTCAACGACTCTGACTGTAGCCGGAAGTGTTGGCGCATGGTTTAACTTAGGAACATTTAATTGTGGAACGAGTAATGTTATATTCACAAATCCAAATGCAACTATGGCCGATCCTACTAACTTTTACAGTGTAACCATTGCCAATGGGGCATCGCTGACACCTGGAACGGATAACATTATGCGAATTTCCGGCGAGCTAATAGTGCAGGGCAATGGAATTCTAAGAGCTGCTTTATTGCCAAATACTATTGAATTTAATGGTTCAAACCAGACAATTATAAACGCCAATGGACTTACTCAGGGTTTTTACAATTTGATCCTAAGTGGAACGGGAACGAAAACAATGCCTGATACAGAATTGGACATTGCCGGCAATCTGATTATCTCGGGCACAACAACAGCCATTGCAGACTCAATAATTAATATCAACGGAAATTTAATCGTGGAGCAGGGTGCAACATTTGATTTAAATGATTACGACCACAATATTTCCGGGAATATTATATGTAACGGACTGTTAACTACAAATATAAATGCCGGATCAGTTACGCTGAATGGAACAGGTATTCAGAATATTGATGGAACGAATAAAGAGCAGGATGCTGTATTCTACAATCTGAATATTAGAAACAACCCGGGCACGGTTATAAACAAAGATGTAACTGTAAAAAACAACATGACCATTGATGCAAGCAGTAAGATAACGATTAATCCGGCCTGCAAAGTAAATGTGCTAAATCAAATCAATAATGCAGCAGGCACGGCGGGTATTTATATCAAATCAAGTGAAACAGTTCCGAATGGTTCGCTGATGTTTCATAATGCTTCTAATGTACCCGTAAATGCTACTGTTGAACTATATTCTAAAGCTAACTGGAATCTGAATAATCCGGCAGGGAGTAAATATCAATGGCAGTATTTTGGAATACCTGTAAAAACAGTAAAACTGAATGAAGTTTTCAGCAATTGTTATGTCCGGAAATGGAATGAAACAGGAAAGACAGATATTGATTTGTGGAATATGCAATATGATTCAAATACGCTGACATCATTCTCAGGTTACGAATTGGTTCAGTCAAATCCAACAACTTATATATTCAAGGGTCAGCTTGAAAATTCTGATTATAATGCGAATATGTCCTTCACTACCGGAGCAGTTTTCCCGGGTCAGCATATTTATTCCAATCCTTACACAACAGCTATCGACATCTCAAAAATTGAGTTTGGAAGCAAC
>CAIYTJ010000582.1 GCA_903929065.1 uncultured Bacteroidales bacterium
AGAGGTTATGATTACAAAGTGTTTGAGCTGTGGGAAAATCTTCGATGTTGAACCTTCATGGAAAGGTCAGGAAGTAACGTGCGATTCATGCGGAAAAGATTTTACTGTCAAGAAATACATTGAATGCCCTCAATGTTCTCAACTTACGCCTGAAGACGAGGAAAAATGTAAGTCATGCAATGCGTTCATTAAGTTGAAACGTCCTGCACAATTTAAAGCATCGCTTTCAATGCCATCCAGTAAAAAAGCTCAATCAGTCCCGGATTCAGGCGGAAAAGCTACTGAATCGGGTTCCCTCATTCTTCAAAAACAATCCAAGACTATTGATTATGACGCAGATAAAATAGCAATTGAATCAGTTTCTGGATTTAAAATGACGAGGGGCAAAATTATCGTCTTAGCTATATTGGCTTTCATAATGGTTCGTGGCAGTATTGATGCATGTAAAATATATACATGTGATAAAGCTATAGCCGATGCATTAAGGTCTTCGAGGAATGGAGGAAACTACTCCAGAGAAGGATATTCAATGGATGCAGCTCGTAATTCCATGACGTTCACAGGCAAAAGGGCAAGTTCTGGATTCTGGGGTGGATTAGGAGAGCAAATAGCTACTGTCGGATATCTTGCAGATAAATATGCTACTGGTGGAAGTTTACAAAGAATGGCACAAAGAAATCAGGATGAATCAGAAAGTAGCGCACAAAGACTTAGAGTCCTAGAAGGAATAGGACAAGGGGTAAATAATACTAATAATCCGGCAAACAGAGGAGTTTTTAGAATATCTCCCACAGACAAAATGGGAGAGGTGCGTCGAAAAGCAAAAGCAACAATGGAAGCCTTGGCTCCCGGAGTTAAATTTTCAGAAGAAGAAATTAACACGGTTGCCGGCAATGCCTTTGACAACACAAAATAGAGCGGGAAAGAACCCCAAACAAGAGAAAATTCCCCAGCATTAATGAAGTTTGTAGAGGCAGAAAGGGATAGAATAATCCGGAGCCATAAAACGTGGAGTAATCATGAGATTTAAAGAAATACTTGAAATGGTTTGCCGAATGTTAAAGATTACAAAGAAGTTAAAGAAGTACCGGGGTCGCCATCCACATTGTTGCCTGCCGAATATGGTAGCAGCGATTGAAAGAGCAAGGGTTTGCCAATTGTTAAAGATTACGAAGAAATTAAAGAAATGCCACAATTGCCATCGACATTTCCTGCCGGACATGGTAACTTCGGTTGACGGCAAAACAATCTGCTATAGTTGCGCCAAAGAAAAAAAGAAAGAAATCTCGGCGGTGAAATCATTGGTATCAGCAAACTGGATGCTTTTCTACATCGGCTTGTCATTTATTGGGTGATAAAATGAGTGTAGATTATTATGTTGAAGGCTTTAAGCCAGCGAGTGAGAAATGGGAGAAGATGAGAAAGGTGTGTGAAACCTGCAAAGAAGCCAAAATTAAGGTTCCCAGAGAGGTTTGTGATTTCTTCGGTGAAGAATGTCCAGACCGGGCGGGTGTGGTTGAAATACCAATTTTATTGCCCCAATCACAAGTCTGCATTCTGAGAATTATACTCCAGCTTTCAAATGGAACAGAAGAATATTGCTGGAACAAAGAAAAGAGTTGAAACAATGTTAATTTCAGGGGGGATTTATCGTGAAAGTGTTATGTATCGGTAGTATCAGCGATTCCAATGAAACATTTAAGAAAGTCTTAAAAGCTGGATTGAGTATGGAATGGGGAACTGCTGAAACGGTAGAAGAAGCAAATAGTGTAGAAGAGTTTTATGATTATATTGTCGTGAGTGGTGGCATAAAATACAGCTCCCCCAAACGTATTAGCTTTCAAAAGCTAATCTCTTCTAAAATAACAAACGAAACAATATACTTGTAAAAGAACAAACGAGTCAATATGATTTTAAAATTCCATTACTTGCCAAATTCTGAAATATCCAAATGGAAGGCATGGATTTCATTTTTGGCTCTGGAAGCTCCGGAGGAGGATGCGGATACAATTCCGGAAGTCGCAGTATATCCAACCCTGCTTCATAGCCTTCATGACAATACGAAAACCGAACATGTTGTCAATGAAAAGACAGCGGAAATGTTTTACAAGAAGAATGTATGGGCATATTCGATTCTTATAGAGGGGGAGACTCTCAAAAATGGAAGGAAGATAAACCTTTGCAT
>CAIYTJ010000583.1 GCA_903929065.1 uncultured Bacteroidales bacterium
GGCATCGTGTTACTTTTTGGTGAAATGGTGTCGCAAAAGTACAAAATAAATTTATATATTTTGAGCTGTCAGGAGACAATTCTGAAATTTAATTGATTTATGGTAAATTGTTGGCGGGAACGGTAATTATTATGATATTTTTAGGGTTTAATAAATTACATTTTGATATAATTTGATTACTTTTACGCGCTTAAAATAAAACAGATTAAAATGAATAAAATTGTCAGCAAAGAGTATTTCTCGGCTAATGTAATAAAATTTGAGGTTGAAGCGCCGCTGATTGCAAAAGCACGAAAAGCCGGTCACTTCGTGATGGTAAAAGTCGGTTTAAAGGGTGAACGCATTCCGTTAACTATTGCCGATGCCGATCTTCAAAAAGGAACTATAACGCTTGTGGTTCAAAAAATGGGTGTTTCGTCAACAAAACTTTGTGCACTCGAAGCAGGCGATTTTATTACTGACATGGTTGGTCCGCTTGGAAAAGCCACGCATATCGAAAACTTCGGAACGGTGGTTTGTGCTTGTGGTGGTGTGGGAACAGCTCCGATGATGCCGATTGTTGCAGCGTTGAAAAAAGCCGGTAACCGGGTTATAACTGTGATTGCAGCCCGTACAAAGGATTTGATTATTTTGGAAGAACAAATGCGCGAACATTCCGACGAGGTGATTGTAATGACTGATGATGGTTCGTACGGAAATCAGGGCTTGGTGACAAACGGCGTTGAATCGGTTATAAACCGCGAAAAAGTTGATTTGTGTGTGACTATCGGTCCGGCAATTATGATGAAATTTGTTAGTTTATTGACCAAAAAATATGAAGTTCCAACCTTGGCTTCGCTCAATACCATTATGGTTGATGGAACCGGAATGTGTGGTGCTTGTCGGGTAAGTGTTGGTGGTAAAACTAAGTTTGTGTGTGTTGACGGTCCTGAATTTGATGCTCATTTGGTTGATTTTGACGAAATGTTGATGCGCCTCGGCGGTTACAGGGACATTGAACGTGAAGATATGGCTAAAATGGTTTAATTGGAAGCAAAAAAGAATAACTACAAGAAAATTAATGAATTATGCTAAATAAAGATGATAGATCGGCTGAGTGGCGCGAAGAACTTCGCAAGTCGATGAAAGCCAAAGAACGTACTGACATTCCCCGTGTTCACATGCGCGAACTTGACGCCGAATACCGAAGCCACAGCCGCATTGAAGAAGTAAACTTAGGATTAACTGCCGAAATGGCTATGCTTGAAGCAAAGCGTTGCCTGGATTGTGCGAATCCGACTTGTATGCTCGGTTGTCCGGTTGGTATTGATATTCCACGGTTTGTGAAAAATATCGAATGTGGAGAATTTCTGGAAGCAGCTAAAACGTTGAAAGAAACTTCTGCACTTCCTGCAGTTTGTGGTCGGGTTTGTCCGCAGGAAAAACAATGCGAAGGACAATGCATGCACCTGAAAATGAAAAAGGAATCTGTTGCTGTAGGCCATTTGGAACGTTTTGCTGCGGATTATGAACGCGAAAGCGGCAATATTTCAGTTCCGGTAACAGCTCCTGCCAATAATATTAAAATTGCAGCTGTTGGTTCCGGACCAGCAGGTTTAGCTTTTGCAGGTGATATGGCAAAATTGGGTTACGAAGTGGTTGTTTTTGAAGCATTGCATGAAATTGGCGGCGTTTTGAAATACGGTATTCCTGAATTCCGTTTACCAAACGAAATTGTGGATGTTGAAATACAAAACCTGCAATCCATGGGAGTTCATTTTGTGACAAACTGTGTGGTTGGAAAAACAATTTCAATTAAAGATCTTGAAGATGACGGTTACAAAGGAATTTTCGTGGCAAGTGGTGCCGGACTTCCCCGTTTTATGAATATTAAAGGTGAAAATCTGGTTGGAGTTATGTCGTCAAACGAATATCTGACACGAGTAAACCTGATGGATGCAGCCAGTGAAGATTCGGATACACCGGTTTTCAAAGGGAAAAAAGTTGCCATAATTGGAGGTGGAAATACGGCCATGGACTCGGTTCGTACAGCCAAACGTCTTGGTGCTGAACGTGCTATGATTGTTTACCGTCGTTCGGAAGAAGAAATGCCTGCCCGTTTGGAAGAAGTGAAACACGCCAAAGAAGAAGGAATTGAATTCTGGACACTGCATAACCCAATTGAATACATTGGAAATGAACAAGGACGCGTAACTCATATGTTGCTGCAGGTTATGACGTTGGGCGAGCCTGATGAATCAGGCCGTCGTTCTCCTGTTGAAATTCCCGGCAAAACGGAATTGATTGAAGTGGATGAAGTTGTGGTAAGTGTTGGAGTTTCACCAAATCCGCTGATTCCACAATCGGTTGAAGGGTTGGAGGTGACCAAATGGGGAACAGTGGTGGTTGATAATAACACTATGCAATCAGCCGTACCGGTTATTTTTGCCGGTGGAGATATAGTTCGTGGCGGTGCAACGGTAATTCTTGCTATGGGTGATGGACGCCGCGCTGCCAAATCAATGGACGAATGGATCAAAAAGAATTGACAATTTATTCATTTATAATTTACGATTAAAAAAACGCCTTCTGAAACTTCAAAAGGCGTTTTTTTTGTCATTAATCATTAACCACTAATCACTTGATTGTTATCATTGTTGCTCCAAAACCGTATTCCCGAAAGGACGCATCCTGAAAATAATAGGTTTTGTAACGGGTTTTAAGTTCTTTCTCGATTTCTTTTCGCAAAACGCCTTCCCCTTTACCGTGAATAAAGACAATCTTTTGCCCTTTCCGGTTCTTGTTTTCATCTATTATTGCATGAAATTTATCAAGCTGCAGCTGCAGCATATCTCCGTTTGACATTCCGGCAGTTGAATCCACTAATTCGTTGATGTGCAGATCAACTTCAATAATTTCAGCAATTTGGGGGCGCTTAATAATTCGTGGCCGGCCGGTTTCTTCTTTTTGAAACATGGCTTTTTTGATTTCTTCGGGCGAAATATCCGCTAATTTTTGATTTTCTACTTCTTTTTCTTTTTCGGAAGTAATATCAATAATCATTGCCAGATCGTCGAAATATTCATTTTCGGTAAAACTATGAAGTTTGTAAAATTTCACTGCATTTATTTTCAACACCGTGTCAACGACCGATTGCGGTTTGTAGTTTTTGTCTTTTTTGAACGGAATAAGCTGAACCCGAATCTTTTCCCATGAACTCAAATCAGCTTTGGTAATTTCTGCCAATAGTTCCTGCGAGTTGGGTTCGATAATTCCGTTGGCAATGCTTTTCCATGTTCCGTTTTCGCCGTTTATCAGATTGTAATAAAGGTAATAATTGCTATCATTTATCAGAAAGCATTCATAATTTGTTGTTTGCAATTGTTTGATATCCAACGGAAAGAAAGCCAGTAACGCTTTAAGAGTCTCACCTTCAGGCGTTTCGATGATAGGCTCTACGTTTCGTGTTTCGCGTTCAATGTTTTGAGTTGGCTGTGTTGCAATTTGAATATTCTCAATAGGTTTTGTTTTGAAATCTTTTACCGGGAAATTCGTTTCCTTATTCACCGCACCCACTACTACGCATTCACGCTCCAGCACCGGGATTTCAAACCCATCGGAATCTTCAACATAAAGCATTTTTTTAGCTTCATCCACACGCACAACCACACCTCCGCCAACAGCATTCAGAAAACGGACGGAATCTCCTTTTTTTATCATGATTTTAATCTATTACTTTCTGTCATTTAAACTGAGAGTTAATATTGCTCAAGCTAAATATCTATTAATATCGCCGAAGGCAAAATTTTCCCTACTTTTGCACAAAAATACAACAATTTTTCCGTAACTCTTGTGAACGATCCAAAAGTAAACTCCCCGATATTTATCGACGAATTCGATTATCCGCTGCCCGATGAACGAATTGCGAAATTTCCTTTGCCACTGCGCGATGCTTCAAAATTGTTGGTTTATAAAAACGGAAATATCTCGCAAAGTAAGTTCTCAAATATTGCTGGTTTTCTTCCAGAAAACGCTTTGTTGGTTTATAATAACACGCGGGTTATTCAGGCTCGTTTGGTTTTTCATAAAGAAACCGGAGCCCGAGTTGAAGTATTTTGTCTGGAACCGCTTTTGCCCGCTGATTATGCACAATCGCTAGGCGCAACCACAGAATGTACGTGGAAATGCATGGTTGGGAATCTTAAGAAATGGAAAGAAGGAATTCTAAGTAAAACGGTTGAAATTAGTGGCAAAACCTGTATTTTCAAAGCTGAACGATTAGAAACAGAAGAAAATACGCATAGTATTCGGTTTGCCTGGGATAATGTGGACGTTCATTTTGCCGATATTTTGGAAAAGGCAGGTGAATTGCCCATTCCGCCTTACTTACACCGCAAAACCGAAGAAAGCGATCTGACAACTTACCAAACCGTTTATTCGAAAATAAAAGGTTCGGTAGCGGCTCCAACAGCTGGTTTGCATTTCACAACTGATGTTTTTAAAAGCCTGGAAGCCAAAAATATCGAAACTGCAGAACTGACATTGCATGTTGGTGCCGGGACGTTTCAGCCGGTAAAAACCCGCGATATAGCCGAACATCACATGCATGCAGAAGTCATTTCGGTTCATCGAAGCACCATTGAACATTTACAGCAAAAGCTCGGTAACATAATAGCGGTTGGAACAACTTCGGTGCGAACGTTGGAAAGCCTTTACTATATCGGATTAAAACTGCGGGATAAATCTACCACAGTAGATTTTCATGTTGACCAATGGATGCCTTATGAAACTCAACCTGATATTTCAAGTTTTGATGCTTTACAGAATATTATTGATTTTTTGGATGCTAATAATCTGGCAACTCTTCATGCCGAAACGCAGATAATGATTAAGCCGGGTTACAAATTTCGGGTGGTAAATGGTATGATAACTAATTTCCATCAACCGAAAAGCACCTTACTACTACTCGTTTCTGCCTTTGTTGATGGCAATTGGAAGCAAATTTACGATTATGCTTTGGTAAACGATTTTCGGTTTTTAAGTTATGGCGACAGCTCGTTGTTGTTAACATAAATAGCGTTTTTATGTTTGCGTAAAACGGGGATTTTTAGTACTTTTGTGCGATATTTTAATTCAATAATTTGATTATGGAAAAAATTATCATTCTCGATTTCGGTTCCCAAACCACGCAACTTATTGGCCGTCGATTACGGGAACTGAACGAATACTGCGAAATTCTGCCCTACAATAAATTCCCCGAAAATACTGAAAATATTAAAGGTGTTATTCTTTCGGGAAGCCCTTTTTCAGTTTACGATCCCTTGTCTTTCAAAACAAATCTAACTAATATCCGTGGAAAATTTCCCGTGCTGGGAATTTGTTACGGAGCACAGTTTATGGCGTTTACTTCCGGCGGTAACGTTGAATCTGCCGGTTCTCGGGAATATGGACGTGCCAATCTGACTTTTATCGATTCCAGTGATGATTTACTGAAAGATATCCAATCCGGTTCGCAAATATGGATGTCGCACGGAGATTCTATTACCAAAATACCTGCAAATTTTAAAAAGATTGCCAGTAGCGATGACGTGGATTTGGCGGCTTTCAAAGTGGATGGCGAAAAAACCTGGGGTGTACAGTTTCATCCGGAAGTATATCACACGCTTGACGGAACGCAATTACTCGAAAATTTCCTGAATATTTGCGGTTGCAAACGCGATTGGTCGCCGGCTTCGTTTGTTGAATCGACAGTTGCTGAGCTGAAAAAACAACTTGGAAACGATAAAGTGGTACTCGGACTTTCGGGAGGTGTTGATTCATCTGTAGCTGCCGTGTTGCTCAACAAAGCCATCGGCAAAAACCTGACTTGTATCTTTGTCGATCACGGTTTGCTTCGCAAAAACGAATTTGAAAATGTGATGCGCGATTATGAACATCTGGGGCTGAATGTAATTGGCGTAAACGTCAAGGAACGATTTTATAATGCATTGGCCGGTGTTTCTGATCCAGAACAAAAACGTAAAATCATTGGCAGCGGCTTTATTGATGTATTTGATGAAGAAGCACATAAAATAAAAGGCGTGAAATGGCTTGCTCAGGGCACCATTTATCCCGATATTATCGAATCGCTTTCCATTACAGGGACGGTAATTAAATCGCACCACAACGTGGGCGGACTTCCCGAAAAAATGAATCTGAAACTCTGTGAACCATTACGTCTCTTATTCAAAGATGAAGTACGTCGCGTGGGAACAGAACTGGGCATGATGCACCATTTGATTAAACGTCAACCGTTTCCCGGACCGGGACTGGCAGTTCGTATTTTGGGTGATATTACGGCTGAAAAAGTCCGCATCCTGCAGGAAGCCGATGATATTTTCATCACCGGACTTCGCGACTGGAACCTGTACGATAAGGTTTGGCAGGCAGGTGTTATTCTGCTCCCTGTTCAATCCGTTGGTGTAATGGGCGACGAACGCACCTACGAAAATGCAGTTGCATTGCGTGCAGTAACTTCCACCGATGCCATGACGGCAGATTGGGCCCAGCTTCCATACGATTTTTTGGCCAAAATGTCCAACGAAATTATCAACAAAGTAAAAGGTGTGAACCGTGTGGTGTACGATATCAGTTCCAAACCACCGGCTACTATTGAATGGGAATAAATTTATTTCAGATTTCGAATTTTAGATTTACGATTGCGCATGGATAATTCAATGTGTAATCGTAAATTTTTTTGTATATTTGCATTAGACAATTAATGAGCCCAATCATAAATCTAAAATCAAAAATCTGAAATTGATCGATACTCATTCCCATATTTATTCCGAAGATTTCGACACCGACCGTGCCGAAACCATTCAGCGCGCCAAAGAAGTGGGAGTAGAGCACATTATTCTTCCTAATTGCGACAGCGGCACTCTGCCTCAACTGTTGTCTCTCGAAGCTGAATATTCCGGTTATTGTCATGGTGCCATTGGCTTGCACCCAACAAGTGTAAAGGAAAATTACCGGGAAGAACTGACGCTTATCGAATCCGAATTAAAACGAAGATACTGGATTGCCATTGGCGAAATCGGTATTGATTTATATTGGGATAAAACATTTCTAAATGAACAACTAATTGCTTTTCGTCAACAAATCCATTGGGCATTGGTCTACAAACTACCGGTTATCATTCATGTGCGGGATTCATTCTGCGAAACAATGAAAGCACTGGCACCCTATAAAAATGTTGGACTGACCGGTGTTTTTCATAGTTTTACCGGTTCACTGGATGAAGCCCTTGAAATTATAGATTTTGGAGGATTTATGTTGGGAATAAACGGTATCGTCACCTTTAAAAACTCAGGATTGGCAGCCGTAGTCAGCGAAATTGAGTTAAAAAATATTATTCTCGAAACCGATTCACCGTATTTGACACCTACACCTCATCGCGGTAAACGAAACGAAAGTGCCTATGTAAGCCTGGTTTGTAATAAATTAGCCGAAATTTACAACACTTCTCCTGAACAAATCGATGAACAAACCACCCGCAACGCAAAATCACTCTTTGCAATCTGATTTTTTGTTTTATTATCTCGGTTTTTTGTTTTACTTTTGCAATTCCAAAAAAGGAGAGATGCTCGAGTGGTTTAAGAGGCACGCTTGGAAAGCGTGTGTACTCCAAAAGGGTACCGGGGGTTCGAATCCCTTTCTCTCCGCTTTTTATTTTGATAATCAGCAAATTGTAATTTATACGGACTAAAATACGGACTAAACCGTTTAGTCCGTATTTTTTGTCCATGCATTTCATGTGGATTTCCAAAGTAAATATAATTTTTTACTTCAAGTTTGGTTCAGTTCCAAGAGGGAAAACCTTAATCATAAAATACTTACACATTCATTTGTGTAAGTATTTTTTTTACTCCAGGTTCAAGTTAGATTTTGTAAAAATAATTGAAATCAAGAGGAAATGCTATTTCAATTTTGACAAGTAAAATTCTTTAGAAGTGATTGTGTTAAAGCTTTAAATCGGTATATGTTAAATGGTCTGAATACTTATTGTATTTTTTCATTTTTTCCTTTTGCTGGAAGTTGTTTATTAATCTGCTA
>CAIYTJ010000584.1 GCA_903929065.1 uncultured Bacteroidales bacterium
TCAGCGGTAAACAGTAATCAGTAAACAGTAATCAGTAAACAGTAGCAATAACTATCAACTATCAACTACCAACTAAAACTTATATCCCAATCCCCATTCAATAAATTCTGCTTTTTGAAGGTGTGTTTTCAACCCAATTGAAAGAAAAACATGATTGTCAATCGCATATTTCAACGTTGCCCGTGTATAAAACCAGCCATCTTCGCCGCTTTGAACACCATTTTTATCAATATTGTACGAATAAATCAACGGTTTGTTTTGATTGGGATTGATTAATTGCCCCGTATTGATATTAACCGGCGATAAATTTTTCAAGGGGTCATATAAATAAATTCCAAAATCAAAACCGGCTGATAATCTCCCCAGTAACAATTCGTGTTGCCATGAAGTTCCAATCCTGACTTTATTCCTGAATTCATTAGTTGTCAGATAATATCTTTTATAAAGAGATGTTCCATTGTAAACTCCATCGTAAAAAGCATCGATGGCCAATCCCATTCGGTAGAAATTAGCTAACGGACGATAAATTCCAACTGTCACAGATCCAATCGGATATGTTTTTTGATCGAGATAAAAATATTGTCTGAAACCACCCGATGCAATAATTTCAAAGCTAAATTTGCGGGGAATATTTTCATAGTTTTGTTTTGTCGGGAACCTGAATTTTTTATAATTCGGAGAATATTTCAACCCAACAAAACCATTCAGAAGATTTAAACCGGAATTCGGAACGACAATGCTGCCGTTTGACATGTGATTCCAGGTATAATCGGCCGTCAAACTAAATCCTTTTCCAATTGGAATTTCAAGGTTTCCGCCACCGGAAAAGTAAACATTTAAATTTGAACTGATAGCTGCATTAGTGCTGTTTAGCGGCAACAAATTTCCAAGCGAATCAGTATTCGTATTAAAGTAGGTTTTAGTCAGATAACTTATACCGGCGCCGGCTTTAAGATTTAATTTCAGGTAATTTGTTCGAATTAAGGGAAAACACAAATAAGGATAAATAGCAAATGCATCACCAAGTTTCGCAGGATTTCCAAGGTTTAACCACACCGCACCGATTCCCAGAACCGGAAATGCATTGAACTGATGCCACGGTTTTTCATTCATGGTTTGAAATTCAACGGAAAGCTCAGCACCGTAAACCGGATTTAAAACAAGTGCTTTTACATGTTCGTCGTGTGGTAAAATATGACCGTAAATTCCCTGTAATTTAAAACTATATTGATCAAATGTCTGGGAATGAATTACAGATGAAATCAGAATAAACAGGAAGAGTACAAGCTTGTTTCTCATAAATTCACGAATCAATTTTGGTAATCCATTCATTTTTTTTGGTTACCTTTGACACCGCAAATGTAAGAAATAATCAACAATTATTAATTGTTAACCAGAAATTATGTTTTCAATTTTAAAAAAAGAATTACGTGCCTTTTTCAGCAATGCCACCGGTTATATTGTGATTGGTATTTTTCTGATACTGACGAGCTTGTTTCTTTGGGTAATTCCGGGAGAATATAATGTGTTGGATGCCGGATATGCAAACCTGGACGGTTTTTTTTACCTTGCACCATGGTTATTCTTGTTTCTTTGTCCGGCAGTCACCATGCGGCTTTTTGCTGAAGAAAAACAAACAGGAACATGGGAACTGATTATTACCAAACCGATAAGTAAATTACATATTGTACTTGGAAAGTTTCTGGCTGCCTGGATATTAGTATTGATAGCATTATTGCCGACCATAATATATTATCTGACTGTTATTTATATGGCTGAGCCGGTGGGGAATGTAGATGCAGGTGCATTTTGGGGTTCATTTATAGGTCTGATATTTTTGGCTGCCATTTATGTTGCCATTGGCACTTTTGCTTCCTCGCTTTCAACCAATCAAATTGTTTCATTTGTGGTTGCAGTTGTACTTTCATTCTTCTTTTTTTATGGATTTGAAGTGTTAGCAGGTTTCTTTTCTTCCGGGAAATCTATTCAATTGCTGGATGTTCTTGGAATTCACTCACATTATAAATCAATGAGTCGTGGTGTGATTGATTCGAGGGATGTGATTTACTTTGTGTTGCTAAGTGTCGGATTTTTAGCGGGAACTGTTTTGAAAATAAGAAAATGAGATTTGTTTAAAAAGTAATAATACTAAATTATGAACGATAAGTTGAAAAAGCCTCTGATATTGATTACCAATGATGATGGTGCTGATGCATGGGGAATTGAGGTATTAACCCGTTTGATGATGCAAATTGGTGATGTGATGGTGGTGGCTCCTGATGGACCACGTTCTGCTCAGTCAAATGCGTTGACGGTTACGCAGCCAATCAGGTTTCATGAAATAGAAAAAAGTGAAGGGCTTACTCGATATAATTGTACCGGTACACCGACCGATTGTGTGAAACTGGCACTGAATGAAATAGTTGACCGTCAACCCGATTTAATCGTCGCAGGGATTAATCATGGTTCAAATTCTGCGATAAATGTGATTTATTCAGGAACGATGGGTGCCGTTCACGAAGGTTGTGAAAATGGAATCGCATCCATCGGATTTTCGATAAACAGTCATTCGCCGGAAGTTGATTTCTCTGAATTTGAGAAATATGTGTTGAAAATTGCTTCTGAAACATTGAAGAACGGATTACCTCACCGTGTTTGTTTAAATGTGAATGCGCCTTGCGGCAAAATTGCCGGAATTCGTATTGCACGTCAATGCGATGGCCGTTGGGTAAAAGAATTTGCCAAACGAACCGATCCTCGTGGACGTGATTATTTTTGGTTGACCGGGAATTTTGAAAACCACGAACCTGAAAATGAAGATACTGATGAATGGGCAATTGATCATGGATTTATTTCAATTGTTCCGACAAAAATAGATTTGACGGCTTATGAAGCAATGGAAGCAATTCGTGGGTGGGAGTTTAGTTGATGAACAAGTTAACTTATCAACCTGTCACCCAATTAACCAATAACCAACATGCAGCGATTCAATAAATTCCTTTATGGCTTTATACCGGGACTTTTGCTCCCGATTGGATTTATGTGGTTATATCTGAATCGGTTTTATCCAAATGATTTGTCCTTTTGGGAAACACTGAGACAATTGTATCCGGGTATATTGCTAGGTAAGTTACTGTTACTTTCAGCCATGCCAAACCTGGGTTTTGTATTCGTTTTTTATAAAAGTGATAGTTTTAAACTGGCAACCGGTGTGATGATGGGTGGAATTCCATATTTTATTGCCAGTATCTTTATGCTTTAATTCAGTGGCAAACAGTAAACAGTAAACAGTAAACAGTAAACAGTAAACAGCTCTTACTAAATAACCAAATAACTATTCAACCAATTAACCAACTAACTAGATAACCAATCATCCAACTTCAATGCGTTACTTTCTAATTGCCGGTGAGGCATCAGGCGATTTACATGCATCAAACCTGATGCGAGAACTTCGAAAAGCAGATTCGAATGCAGAATTCTGTTTTTTGGGAGGTGACTTGATGCAGGCACAAGGCGGAAAAATGATAAAACATTACCGTCAAATGGCATTTATGGGCTTTTTGGCTGTTCTGAAAAATGCACGAACTGTTTTGAAAAATATGAACGATTGCAAACAGGCAATTATTGATTTCAAACCGGATGTGCTTATTCTGGTTGATTATCCGAGTTTTAATCTTCGCATGGCTCGTTTTGCAAAGGAAAAGACCGACACTTCAGTATTTTATTATATTTCGCCTAAAATATGGGCATGGAAAGAATTTCGCATTAAACAGATAAAGAAATACGTAGACAAAATGTTTACTATATTTCCTTTCGAAACAGCTTTTTATGCCCGCCACAATTATGCGGTGGAATATGTTGGTAATCCAACCGTTGAATCCATTCTGACCAGACCAAACCAGCATCAAACTTTTGATGAATTCTGTACTGAAAATAAATTATCTCAAAAACCAATCATAGCTTTATTAGCCGGAAGCCGCAAACAGGAAATATCGGCTTGTCTGCCGCGAATGATGGAAGCTGCATCCCGATTTCCCGATTATCAAATTGTAATTGCAGGCGCACCGGGAATAAATCCTGAGTTTTATCAAGTTGTTTTGAAAGGAAATAAAGTTTCAATCGTTTTTGGAAAAACCTATGATTTGCTTCAGCAGTCCAACGCTGCCATTGTCAATTCAGGAACGGCTACGCTCGAAACTGCAATGGTTGGAACTCCGCAAGTGGTTGTTTACCATGTTATTTTTGGAAGATTGGCTTTTGCAATAAAAGATTTGTTCATCAAAGTCAAATTCTTTTCGTTGGTAAACCTGGTGGCTGAAAAAGAAGTGGTCAAAGAACTGGTGGCACATCATTTCACGGTGGAAAATGTGGCTAACGAACTGAATAAGCTGCTGAATGACAACAGCTATCGAACTGATATGATAAATGAATACGCTGAAATACAAAAAGCGCTGGGTGGAACCGGTGCAGCA
>CAIYTJ010000585.1 GCA_903929065.1 uncultured Bacteroidales bacterium
CATTTGTTTTTAAAATTTTAACTTTTCCATAAATCAAACCTATGAATGAAAGAACAGGAAAATCCAATTACATCAAAAAATAAATAGTTGGTTTGAAATTTTAAATGATAATCTGCAATGTGTCCTGATTTATGTTCCGGTGCGCTGCACCTTGATTTTTTCCTAATTATCATTTTCTACAAAAATTTGCGGGACTCTGTTCCTTTTGGATGTTTCCCCTGCCCTTATTTCCTATAACTAAAAATTCCCACAGATTATATATAAATCTGCAGGAATTCTATAAAATTATCAATGCCCCTTCAGGGGTTTGGGGTTATTTCAAATCAATCACCAGATTCAGTTCATCCAATTGAGATTGATCAATTTTAGACGGTGCATCAATCATTACGTCGCGTCCGGAATTGTTTTTCGGGAATGCCATACAGTCGCGAATTGTATCCAGTCCTGCAAACAATGAAACCAACCGGTCCAACCCGAAAGCCAGTCCTCCATGAGGCGGTGCTCCATACTGGAACGCACTCATCAGGAAGCCAAATTGAGCCTGAGCCTTCTCCGGAGTAAATCCAAGCAGTTCAAACATACGGTTTTGGAGCTCACTTTCATGAATTCTGATAGATCCACCGCCAAGTTCCACTCCATTGATAACCATATCATAAGCTGTGGCACGAACTTGTCCCGGATCAGTATCCAGCAAGGGTACATCGTCCAGGTTTGGAGATGTAAATGGGTGATGTGTAGCATAATAGCGTTGTGTTTCTTCGTCCCATTCAAATAGCGGGAAGTCAATCACCCACAAGGGTTTAAACACGTTCTTATCACGAAGACCTAACTTTGCTCCCATTTCCAGGCGCAATTCGCATAAAGCCTTCTGTGTTTTGACTTTAGCACCGGCCAAAATCAAGATTAAGTCGCCCGGCTGTGCATTCATTTTTGCAGCTATCGTTTTCAGGTCGTCATTGGAGTAGAATTTATCTACCGACGACTTAAATGTACCATCCAATTCGCAGCGAATATAAACCAACCCCTTCGCTCCTATTTGCGGTTTCTTAACAAAATCAGTCAGTTCGTCGAGTTGCTTCCGGGTATATCCTGCACATCCGGTTGCGCAGATTCCGGCTACATAGGGTACGCTGTCAAAAACTACAAAATCGTGTCCAGAGACTTCTTCCTTTATCTCAACAAACTCCATTCCGAAGCGAATATCCGGTTTATCAGATCCATAGATACGCATCGCTTCGTGCCAGGTCATACGTGGAAAGTCTTCGGCAAAGTCAATATCTTTTACGAACTTAAACAGGTGTTTCATCATGCCTTCAAACAGGTTCAATACGTCTTCCTGCTCTACAAACGACATTTCGCAATCGATTTGGGTAAATTCGGGCTGGCGGTCGGCACGCAAATCCTCGTCGCGGAAGCATTTAGCTATCTGAAAGTACCGGTCGAAGCCCGAAACCATCAGCAATTGCTTGAATAATTGAGGCGATTGCGGCAATGCATAGAATTCACCGGGATTCATGCGTGATGGCACCACAAAATCGCGGGCACCTTCGGGCGTTGAACCAATCAAAATAGGCGTTTCTACTTCCAGAAATCCCATTTGGTCTAAATAACGGCGTGTTTCGAAGGTAATGCGGTGGCGTAATTCCAGGTTTTCACGTACATTAGTACGGCGTAAATCCAGGTAACGGTATTTCATGCGGATATCATCTCCACCATCGGTATTCTCTTCAATTGTAAATGGTGGTGTTTTCGATTCGTTGAGCACTTGTAGTTCAGATACCAGTATTTCAACCTCACCGGTGGACATATTTGCATTTTTATTACTTCGTTCGGCTACGGTTCCTGTCACCTGAATAACATATTCGCGCCCCAGTTTATTGGCTTGTTCCCATAATCCCGCGTTTACGTCCTGATTAAAAACCAATTGAGTGATGCCGTAACGGTCACGTATATCCACGAAAGTCATTCCGCCCATTTTGCGTGTGCGTTGTACCCAACCGGATAAAGTGGTTTGCTGTCCGTTGTTTGAAAGGCGTAAATCGCCGCAAGTGTGTGTTCTAAACATAATTAGATAATTTCCAATTCTTTAATTTTCCATTTTCAATGAATTACAAAAGTACAAAAAAAAGTCTTAACCGAAACCACCTGAAACAAAAAGATGCAAAGAAATGAATCTCTGCATCTTTTCTTGTTCCCCTTTAGGGATTAGGGGTTATCTGTTACACTGTAATCGCTTCCGGGCTGATTTTCTTGATCAGGCCTTTCAATACGTCACCCGGTCCGAGTTCAAAAAACTCAACAGCACCGTCAGCCACCATGTTTTGCACGGTTTGAGTCCAGCGTACAGGCGATGTAAGCTGCGAAATCAGGTTTTGTTTGATAATAGCTGCTTCTGTTTGTGGTTTTGCATTAACGTTCTGATAAACAGGACAAACCGGTGTAGAGAAAGTGGTAGCGTTAATGGCAGCCTGAAGTTCTTCGCTGGCAGGTTGCATAAGAGGAGAGTGAAAAGCCCCTCCAACAGGGAGTTTCAACGCACGCTTCGCTCCTTTTTCTTTCAATACTTCACATGCTTTGTCAATACCTTCAATCGAACCGGAAATAACCAATTGTCCCGGACAGTTATAATTGGCAGGAACGACCACGGCATCGGTAATGGAAGCACATCCTTCTTCAACAGCTTCGTCACTTAGTCCAAGTACAGCAGCCATCGTGGATGGTTCAATCTCACACGCTTTCTGCATGGCCATGGCACGGGCATAAACAAGTTTCAATCCATCTTCGAATGACAATGCACCGGCGGCAACCAACGCTGAGAATTCACCCAATGAGTGACCGGCAACCATTTCGGGTTTAAAATCTTCGCCTAACACCAATGCCGAGATAACTGAATGCAAAAATACGGCTGGTTGGGTTACTTTAGTTTGTTTTAAATCTTCTGGGGTTCCTTCAAACATTAAATCGGTGATTCGGAAACCAAGAATTTCATTTGCTTTTTCGAAATACTCTTTTGCCAGTGGCGATTGGTCATACAGGTCTTTTCCCATTCCTACGAATTGGGCACCCTGACCGGGAAATACATAAGCTTTCATATTAGTTATTTAGTTGATTAGTTACCGATTAGTTGGTTAATTGGTTGACTGGTTAATTAGTTGACTGGTTCATAAATTATAAAGTGACGATAAATGAACAGATGAACCAATTAATCAATTGACAGATTAACTATATTGTAAATAAGGCCACAAAGGTAATATTTTTAATGCAAAATTCATAATGTAAAGCCTCTATTGAATCTATCTATTTTGTAAACAGCGCATTATGCTTTAAAATTTATGTTTTTACAAAATAACGATTTTTATTTATTGAGAAAAACGACTAACTTTGACGTCAAATTCAAAACTATGGAACTACTTCTGAAATACTTTCCAAATCTGACAACCAAACAAAAATCCCAGTTTGAGGCACTATATGACCTTTATTTCGACTGGAATTCGAAGATAAATGTCATTTCGCGCAAAGACATAGAACATTTATACGAGCATCATGTGCTGCATTCGTTAGCAATAGCCGAAATCATTCATTTTCAACCCGGAACAACTGTGTTGGATGTAGGAACCGGTGGAGGATTCCCGGGAATTCCATTAGCTATCCTTTTTCCGGAAGCCAACTTCGTTTTGATTGATTCCATCGGTAAAAAGATTAAAGTTGGAACAGAAGTAGCAACAGCTATCGGCTTAAAAAACATAGAGTTAAAACACCTGAGAGTACAGGATGAAAAGGGCAAATTTGACTTTGTGGTAAGCCGTGCAGTCATGCCGCTGGATGATCTGGTGAAACTGGTTCAAAAGAATATCAGCAAAAAGCAAAAAAACGCTTTGCCAAACGGACTTATCTGCCTGAAAGGCGGTGAATTGCAGCATGAAATCCTTCCCTATAAGAATATAGCTGAATTATACGAAGTCAGTGAATTTTTCAAAGAAGAATTCTTCAAAACCAAGAAAGCGGTATATGTACCATTGTAACTCCTTTTAGTCGTGATATTTGCCTTCGGCGATATGATTTCTTTCAGAAAAGATATTTTTAGTTACAATTAATATCATGAGCGAAGCGAAATAATATCGTGAGTGAAACGAACAAATATCAGGTACGAAGTGACTTAATATCATGAATATAACGAATTTATAATACAAAATATATGACAATCAAAACCTTCACATTCAATCCTTTTCAGGAAAATACGTATTTGCTTTTTGATGAAACCAATGAAGCTGTTATTATCGATGCCGGTTGTATCATGGATAATGAAAAACAACAATTAAAAGCTTATATTGAAGAACACAACCTGACACCTAAACGAGTATTAAACACGCATTTACATCTCGATCATCAGTTTGGAAATAAATTTCTTTATAATACATTCTGTATATCTCCCGAAGCCAATGAGGAAGATGAGTTTTTGCTCCAAAATGTGGTTGCACAAGCTCGTTCGTATGGATTTATCGTGAACGAAGAAGCACAGGCAATAGGGCGGTATATTGTTGATAATGAAGAAATAAAATTCGGAAATTCAACACTGAAAGCCATTCATGTTCCCGGTCATTCACCCGGAAGCATTGCATTTTATGAGGAAAAAGAGGGCATTTTAATTTCAGGTGATGCTTTATTCAAAGGGTCAATCGGCAGGACAGATTTACCAAGAGGAGATTATGCTACATTAATATTGTCGATAACTAAAAAGTTACTGCCTCTGCCCGACTCTACCGTCGTTTATAGCGGCCATGGACCAACCACAACGATTGGTGAAGAAAAACAAAATAATCCATATTTATAAGAACCCCTAATTAACTCCCTTCGGTCGTTGACCGTTGGTTCCCCTAAAGGGGACTTTGGTATAGATTATTATCAATAATAATTTGATATACAGAAGGATGAAGCCATTTGGCAACATCCTTTTTTTGTGCAATCCATTCACGGATTTGGGAAGAGGAAATATCGTAATAAGGAGAGTCAAGTAACTGCATTTGCGGATATTTTTGGGCAACTTCGGCAAAATCAGACCCTTTACGCGGATAAACCAAAACGGGATATTCAGCCAAAAGCTTTTCGTACTCTTTCCACTGATCAAAAACGAGTGCATTATCGCTTCCTATAATTAAGTTGAACTGAAAATCAGGGTATTGTGATGATAATTCGTGGAGTGTATCAATGGAATACGAAGGAATTGGCATGGTAAATTCGATATCCGATGCTTTAAGTCCGTGTTGGTCACTTATAGCAAATACCACCATTTCCAACCGGATGTATTCGTCAATCAAATCTCGCTGATTTTTAAGTGGATTGCAGGGTGAAACTACAAACCAAACCTCATCAACCAGTTTATGTTCAATAAGATATTGGGCAAGTTGCTGATGGCCTGAATGAATAGGATTAAACGAACCTGAATAGATGCCAATACGCATTTTTACCCCTGAATCCCCTAAAGGGGATTTTTGTTTTTGAGGTTCAAGGTTAGATAACATAAACTAGAATTTTCCCCTTTAGGGGTTAGGGGTCATTTAAATAATAAATTCCCTGATTATCTTTTCAGCTTCGTTTTGCGCCCTTTCCAACACATCATTTACTACAATTGTATCAAACCGGGAAGCAAAACTCATTTCGTAATCAGCTTTGGCAATTCGTTTTTCAATCATTTCGGGGGAATCAGTCCCCCGGTGGTTCAACCGGTTTAGCAATTCCTGTATACTTGGCGGAGCAATAAACAAGGCTAATGCATCATCCCCAAACTTCTTTTTCAGGGAAAGTCCGCCTTTTACATCTACATCAAAAATCACATGTTTCCCATTACCCGTAATACGCTCAATTTCACTACGAAGCGTGCCATAATAACAATCTTTATAAACTTCTTCGTATTCAATAAATTCTTGATTGTCAATCTTTTGCCTGAATTCTTCCGGAGTAAGAAAATAATAATCAATTCCATCCCTTTCTGACCCGCGGGAAGCACGGCTTGTGGCTGAAACTGAGAATTCAAGACCCAATCCCCGGCCCAAAAGATAGTGAACCAGGGTACTTTTACCAGCTCCAGAAGGTGCTGAAAATATAATTAATTTACCTGCCATTGACCCCTAACCCCTAAAGGGGGATATTTAAATATGTTTAATTTTTTAGTAGTTCTTGCAATTCACCCATGCTCCCCTTTAGGGGTTGGGGGTCATTACAAAACATTTAAAACCTGTTCTTTAATTTGTTCCAGATCATCTTTCATCAGAACAACAATGCGTTGCATTTCGCTTTGATTTGATTTTGAACCAAGTGTATTTATCTCACGTCCAATCTCTTGTGCAATAAAACCAAGTTTCTTGCCCGGTGAGTTTTCGTGCTGCATGGTTTCCATAAAATAGTTCAAATGATTGCGCAAACGGACTTTTTCTTCGTTTACATCGAGTTTTTCGATATAAAAGATTAATTCCTGCTCTAACCGGTTCTTGTCATAATCAATTTTATCGGACAATGCCTGCAGGTTTTCTTCCAACCGGGATTTTATTTTCTCAACGCGTTCAATTTCAAACGGTGCTGTCTCGTCAAGTAATTTGCCAATGTGGGCAATTTTGGCATTAAAAACTGCTTCCAGTGATTTTCCTTCCTGAATTCGGAACTCAATCAATTGATTAATGGCTAAAGCAATGACTTTTTTAATTTCAACCCACTCATTATCATCCAATTCCACAGTTTCGGTTTTCATCGTGTCCGGTAAACGCAAAAGTACTTCGAACCAATTGGCAGGTACTTCAATTCCCAGATTAAAAGACAAAGCCTTAATCTGTTCATAATAAGACTCAACAACTGATTGGTTTATTTGAGTAACCGATTCTTTACCTGAGTTATCAACGTACAACGCCAGGTCTATTTTGCCCCGTTCAAGTTTCTGTGACAGTTCGTTACGGATTTCAATATCCTTTTCACGATAAAGCCCCGATATACGTGTTGACACATCCAATTGCTTGCTGTTCAAAGATTTTACCTCTACAACGATTTTTTTATTTCCAAATTCACAGGTGGCTTTTCCAAAGCCGGTCATTGATTGTACCATTTTTTAGTTTTATCGTGTAATTGTTTAATCGTTTTACGTTTAAATCTATCGCAAAAGTACTATTTTTATTTTAAAGAAAAGAAACAGGGTCAAATAGATTTATATTTTGCACAAAAGCAGAAAAAATGTGTCAAATTTGACAAAAAACCGCTCCAATTATTTCTGTTTTTGAAAAATGTTTATATCTTTGCCATCACAAAATGAACAAAATGAATCCTTCCCATTCAACAACTTATTGGCGCTGGCAGTGCTTTCCTTATAAACAATGAGGTTTGGTTTGTTGCGACTATAAAATTATTAATCCAGCATAAAAGCCTGTTGTTTACCGACGACAGGCTTATTTTTTAAAAAGAAACAACTCAATATTTACTGATAATTTAAAAATCATGGAAAAAACAAAGAAATTCCTTTTACCAGAGAAAGAACTTCCAACCAAATGGTACAACATCGTAGCCGACATGCAGACAAAGCCTATGCCGATGTTGCATCCCGGAACCAAACAACCGTTGAAAAATGAGGATTTGTACCCTTTATTTGCCAAAGAATTAGCCCACCAGGAGCTGAATCAGACCGATGCATGGATTGAAATTCCGGAAGAAGTTCGCGAAAAATACAAAATATACCGCCCTACTCCATTGGTACGTGCTTATAATCTTGAAAAAGCACTCGATACTCCCGCGCATATTTATTTCAAAAACGAAAGTGTTAGTCCGGTTGGTTCACACAAGCTGAACTCGGCATTAGCTCAGGCTTATTATTGTAAAGCTGAAGGAGTTACCAACATTACTACTGAAACCGGAGCCGGACAATGGGGAACAGCGTTGGCACTTGCAGCCAAAATGTTCGGACTTGAACTGGCAGTTTATATGGTAAAAATCAGTTACGAACAAAAACCATATCGCCGTTCGTTGATGCAAACCTGGGGAGCACAGGTAATTCCTTCTCCCAGCATGTCAACCAAAGCAGGACGCCAGATTTTGACAGACCACCCTAATTATCAGGGAAGTTTAGGAACAGCTATTTCCGAAGCTATCGAACTGGCTATGAGCACACCAAATTGCAAATATACATTGGGAAGTGTTTTGAACCATGTTTCGTTACACCAAACAGTTATCGGCCTTGAAGCTGAAAAACAAATGGAAATGGCCGGTGAATATCCCGATGTGGTTATCGGTTGTTTCGGAGGTGGTTCTAACTTTTCCGGAGTTGCCTATCCATTTATGCGCCATAACATTAAAGAAGGCAAAAAGACACGCTTTATTGCTGCAGAGCCGGCATCCTGTCCTAAATTGACCCGTGGAAAATTCCAGTATGATTTTGGTGATGAGGCAGGTTACACGCCCCTTATCCCAATGTACACGCTCGGCCATAACTTTGCGCCTGCCCATATTCATGCCGGTGGACTTCGTTACCACGGTGCCGGAACTATAGTTAGCCAGTTGTTGAAAGACAATATGATGGAAGCTGTAGATATAGAGCAATTGGATTCATTCAAAGCAGGTGTATTATTTGCACAAACAGAAGGCATTGTACCTGCACCTGAATCGGCTCATGCCATTGCAGCAGCAATAGATGAAGCCCTGATTGCCAAGAAAGAGGGTAAACGCAAAACGATTCTTTTCAACTTGTCCGGACACGGGTTGGTGGATATGGCAGCTTACGATCAGTATATTGCCGGCGATTTGGTAAACTATTCATTATCAAACGAAGAGATTGCAAATAATCTGGCTCAAATAAAAGAACTTTTATAATTCAATGAATGTCGTTCGAAAAGTTGTAAATTATGATTGCAGGCTTTTAGTCACTTAGCAATAATCTTCCTAATAAAATGTAAAGAGAGGAACATCGGATTGATGTTCCTCTCTTTCTTTGGCTCAACCATAAAAATCTTTTGTTTGACATTCAATAGTCTTTTATAAAACTCAATGAAATCAGGATATTCAAAAGTTTTTTATCAACCACTTTATAATTTTTATGACTTAGTTCAAATTAATAAAAAAGCCGCTTCCAACTAAATGGAAGCGGCTTTTGTTTTGAGCCTCTTGTCGGATTCGAACCAACGACCCCGAGATTACAAATCACGTGCTCTGGCCAACTGAGCTAAAGAGGCAAGTGGGTAAGCCCCCTGCATCGCACCGCTACAACCTTCTACCCTTGCTGCGGTCAAGCCCTGGGGGAGTTCAAAGGGAGCTGGTCGTGCAGGACTTACCCGGCACAAAAGTACTGCTTTTTAGCTTATCTGCAAAATGTCTGACGCACATTTTTAATTGACAACACCCTACTCTATTCATTTTCAGAAAGCTATTGATTCATTTTTTTGAAAAATAAAAAAACCGGAACTGATTTAGTCCCGGTTTAGTGTATGAAATGCAAATATTATGGCAGATAAAAGCTAAATTTCATACATTGTTTCATACTTATAAAGGCAAAGTATATGTTTGAGTGAAATATATATTATCAATACAAACATATGTTGGTGTATTTATACCGAATGAGCCTTTATCACTCGAATCAACAGTGAAAGAAATTTTATCAACTTCTCCAAGCGAAGTCAAATCTACGTTTACCCATTTGTTTAGTAAAAATGTTTGTCCGTTACGGAAGTCAGCCAGGTAATATTCTACTTTACCTGTTTCAACACTGTTCTTAAACCCGGAAATAATGACTTTGAACCAGTCATCTGAAGCAAATTTCTTACTGAATGCACTGCCTGATTTCATATCCCGATAAGCATACGTGTTGTTAGTCAACATGATACTTTGAATAGAAAAATATCCAAAATAATCTTTGGGACAGGTAAATGAAGCTGGTGCATAAACAACAGCATATTCCTTCGAAGTATAATTACTTTCGGGTGCTCCCGATCCGGTTATTGAACTATATTGATTTGTGTATCCGGTGGTAATTGAGTCTCTTTTTGCCGAACATACAATTCCTCCGTTCCACACACCGCCGGCATTTACAGTAAAAATGGAATTTCCGGCAATGAATTTTGCATTTGCTGAATCGGCA
>CAIYTJ010000586.1 GCA_903929065.1 uncultured Bacteroidales bacterium
TAAAACCATTTCAATTTAGAGTAAAAGCCTGCAAAATCAATGATTTGCAGGCTTTTATATTTTAAAAGAATACCAAAATATTCAATTAAAACCAATCTTTAGGAGACCTATTCGGGTACCCAAAGAAAAAAAAGTTTCGGGTACCCGAATTTGTTCGAAAAGTATTTATAATCAAGCAGTTCAATCTTTGAACATCTTGTACATAAATCAAAGAAAACGTATTTTTGAACACTTTAAAGGTTACCACAAATGAACGCAAAACTTTCCATTCTCTTTTATGCAAAGAGATCAAAAACAAGCTCCGAAGGCTTAGTCCCCATTTATCTCAGAGTTACTGTTGATGGTGAACGTATTGAACTCACCACGAAACGATTTATACAGCCGGAAAAATGGTCCGTCGAGGGCAACAAAGTCAAAGGCACTACTGCAGAAGCTAAGGCCATAAACTCTTTTTTAGATACACTTAAAGCAAAGGTGTATGAATATCAACAAGAGCTTATTCGTGAAAACGAATTAGTCAATGCTGAAAACATGCGTAACAAGATCTTAGGTGTAGAAAAACGCAGTCATATGCTCATAGCCATTTTCGAACAGCATAATGCCGATTTAAAAGCTTTAGTTGGAAAAGAATTTGCAGTAGCTACCTATGACCGTTACATTACTTCACTTAAACATACCACCAACTTTATCAAATGGAAATATAAAGTTTCTGATATTGATATTCGTAAAATTGACCATGAGTTTATAACCAGTTATGAGTTCTACCTAAAGTCAGTATGTAACTGTTGCCAAAATACAGCAGTGAAGTATATCAAAAACTTTGGTAAGGTTATCCGGATTTGTTTGGCAAATGGTTGGTTGGAAAGAAATCCATTTTTCAATTACAAGTCAAAAATTAAAGAAGTAGAACGTGTATTCCTTAGTCAGGATGAAATTGAAACCATGTTTAATAAAGAGTTTGCAAATGAACGTCTCAACCTGGTAAAGGATATATTTTTATTTAGTTGTTTTACTGGCCTGGCTTATGCCGATGTCAAAAAACTCACACGAAACAATATAGGAATAGGTGTCGATAGTGAACGTTGGATCTTTACTAATCGAACCAAAACAGATACACGCTCTAATATCCCATTATTGCCCATTTCAACAGCAATTATAGAGAAATACCGCAACCACCCTCAAGCAGTCAATCAGGAGCGTTTATTGCCTATTCTGAGCAATCAAAAGATGAATTCATATTTAAAAGAAATAGCTGACCTTTGCGGCATTCATAAAGAATTGACTTTTCACATTGCGCGTCATACTTTTGCCACAACGGTCACGCTCACAAATGGCGTTCCCATTGAAAGCGTATCAAAGATGCTCGGACATAAAAACCTGCATACCACACAGCATTATGCCAAAATTCTTGATTTGAAAGTTAGTAATGATATGAAGGCTTTGAAAGATATGTTTGGAAATGGAAAGCAACTGGTAATAAAGAAAGCTACAGGATCTTAATCCTGTAGCTTTTTTATAAATTCTATATCATTTCCTCTTATCCTTCTCCACACTATCAAATGCAATCAGATTAAACATTTCACGCA
>CAIYTJ010000587.1 GCA_903929065.1 uncultured Bacteroidales bacterium
GTATCAATGGATACCTTTTGATGCTTATATCTGTTTTCAGAATCTCAAAGAACGCTTGTCGTATGTGTTGTCCAATTTTGGAGGAAAATACGACATTATATTTTAGACACTACTTAAATGGAGATGGATTACCCGATAAGGTATATAACCAACCCAACGGAATCTATTTTATGCCAAATTTGGGAGATTCTAACTTTGGGGAACCTGAACTATTAACCTCGGCAATCAATCAATTTGCTTTTAGCGAAACAAAAACCACATCTAATGGTTGGACGGGAGATGTAAGTGCAGGTGTAGGTCCTGTTAGTGCCTCAGTAAATGCCGGTATGGATTGGAGTGATGTATTAACGAACACTCCTATCTATTTTACAGATGTAAATAACGATGGGTTGATAGATATAGTCTATAATGGAGTAGTGTATTTTAATAAGAAAGACAGGGTAAAAACGATTAATGGCAAGGAAATCATGATACCGACCTTTACCTTAAGCAGTAAGGAGACGATAAATCCGATTCAATACAATACAGGAACCCAGATTGGAGAAGCAGACCCAATAAAAAGCAATGAAGCGCTTGAACGAACTCCCACTATTATCAGTGACGAAAAAAAGAAGGCTTACGATGCTTCCCCCATGCAAGACATGGTTCGCGTTTGGGAGGCACAATATACAGGGTGGGTTAATATATCAACTAATTGTGATTTAGTACGGTGTGATAATTCAGATCAGAGTGATGGCGTTACCGTTTCGATACAACACTCAGATAAAGTTATTGGCAAACAATACCTATCAAATAATTCAAGTACACAATATCATACAAGTATCCATGAGTATATAAAAAAGGGAGAAAAACTATATTTCAGGCTACAATCTGTCACCGATCCTAATGAGCCTGATAGCATTCGCAGGTATAGCAATGGGATTGCAGATATAGTTTCGTGGGCACCGAAAATTGATTACGATTCTTCCGATCTAACTTTGAAAGACGACAATGGGTCACCCACTTTTAGTTTTAGCCCATCCGATGCCTACTTTGTAAGCAAAATGGGTTACAATGTAATAGATTCAGGAGTGCCAGTCAGCCTTAGCGGCAAGTTAAAATTACCACAAACTTTCAAATTAAGCAGTGGTTCACTTTCTCTTAAAGTTTATGTATCAAACGATTCAATTCTAACAAGCGATTCTTTGGCATATAGAATCGTATATGACTCATTATTAAATGACACGGTAAGGAAGTATACTGTATTCAAAGTTAGAAGAGCAAATCCACATTACCAACCCAAAAGACAAATATACCAAACGACAATAAACCAGCAAGATATTGGACATTATACCATAAATCAAGCATTTACCCCGATTGTTGCACCTTCTTACAATGGGAATGATGATCAATATGCTAACAACAATAATCCAACTTTAAACACAGGGTTAATGAAAGTGAGCAATCAGTCAATTGTACCCGTTGACGGTGGAGATGGTGGAAGTGGTGGAGGAACCGGTGGTGGCGGTGGTGGAACAACCGGCGACCCTGAAATTACTTCTAACCCTACAGATATTACCTTTTCTTCTTCTGCCGGTTTGAACGGCAAAAATTATTATTGGTTTGAGATGAGTTCATCAACAAATGAACGTTGGGACTCAATCCAGTGGAATCCCCAATTGCACTATACGAATAAAGACGGAAGGGATACCACACTTTATGTGGGAGTTAAATATAATGTATTTTCAAAGAAAGTACAATCAGGGGAATTTGTGACAGGGATGTCAGGTTGCACATCTGCCTGTGGCTGGGGGACGCTTTATTATAAATATAGCTTTAAACTTCATGTACCAAACGGTTCACCTGTTAAAACAAAAGCCTCAAATTATACTTTGCTATTGATAAATTCACATGGTGAGGTTATCGGAAAAAGTGCCGGCAGCTTCCTGGATTCATTGAATATTGACAAATCTTTTGCATTTGGAAGTTACCCCGAAAATGATGACAGGTTCCTTAATATCAAGCCAATTTTATATGTAGATGACACATTTGATGACAGATGGACTATCGAAAACCAACATTTTAGTATTTACAGAGATTGTGGAATAACCGATTATTGGCAAACAGTGCTTCAACAAATTTTCGGTGGTTGGTCCTCTTCAAACAGATACTGGACTGTAAACTACTCAAGACCTAATTCATCCAATCTGGATATTGTTTCCAAGCGAGGGAATAATGAGATGGAAATGGGGCAGATGTACCGGGGTTGGGGCCAGTTTCAGTACAATGCATCCGATTGTGATACTTTATACAGATGGAAAAGACCGATGAAAGAAAGTGAACTGACGACTAAAATAGACACCACCAGAAACAATACTGAATTGAACAGGATAGCTAAAACAACCATGTTCAACCTGGCTCCCGAGGTGAAAGCATTTACTTATTGGCAAGGTTTAGATGAACATATGTTTATCGATAAAGACAGAATGAGCACCGGGAGATTAAATATTGTAGCTGTTCCAACTATTCCATCCGCCCCAAGCCAGACTACCGGTAGAAGTTTAGCACCAGCAGAAAATATTAGCAATAGTAATATCAACTTTTTAGACCCCCATAGTTTTATAAGTATTGATCAAAATTTCTTTAATAGATTAAATATATTTAACTTTCACCCATCGGAATATATTCTGCCAGGGAGAGCTTATCAAAGCGATAATCCAACTAAATCAGATTTTGATCCCTATTTTAAAAATAATAAAGAAGTGCAGACGGTAATATCCAAATCGAACGGTATTAATAAAGTGGCAGCTGCAAATCCGGAAGATGAAACATACAAGGTCAGCAATGCTCCGGTTATATCATCTAAATTCAGCAGTACCACTACTTTTGGTGGGGCTTCGGCAAGTATCGGAATATTGAATGGAGGAGTTTCTGCAAGCAAATCAAATGGAAGCGGCTATACGACTTCTAACTTTATAGATTTGAATGGCGATGGTTACCCTGACCGTATAACCGAAACCGAAATGGAATTTAGTAATGCAAGAGGCGGACGTGATAATGAAAAATGCAGCATCAATAAAAGTGATTTAGAAAGTACGAATAGCAGTTCATGGTCAGTAGGATTTAGTGGAGGTTTTTCTAAAACATTTGCCAACTCAACATTTGTTTCCATGACAATGAGTGATTATAGCCTAAACTCACTTGCAATTTCGACTGAATTGGCCAAACAGACAACCAGTGTTGGTGTCAGTTTCTCTAAAGCACAACAAAATAATATAGACCAAACCACCTTTGGCTACATTGATATTAACGGAGATGGTTTACCAGATAAATTACAAAAATGTAAGGACGGAATACAAGTTTGTTTTAACAAGGGATACTGCTTTAGTTCCCCTGTGCTATGGTGTAAAAGCAGATTAACGGATATACATAAAGGCATAAGCACCGGAACTTCAACCAGCAAAGGCTTAAATTGTTCATCTACCTCTTCGAGTGTTATAACGAAGGAAGTGTTTGATGGACAAGGACAATTGTTGAAGGATGAAAGTAAAGTGATAGAAAAATTAAAATTCGGAATCAATGTTGGTTTTAGTGAAAATTCAGCCCAAACTACATCCTATTCACTCTATTCATTATATGATATTAATAAC
>CAIYTJ010000588.1 GCA_903929065.1 uncultured Bacteroidales bacterium
GATTACTGTGTGATTGCGACACTATAATCGAATTACAAAACAATAAAAGAAGCAATGATAAAAGAGTTGTTTTCATAATTATATATTTAATTTATTATAGAAATCTAATTGACCAATATATTGATGAGCAGTGAAATCAATATTTAATCTCCAATCATTCTTTGGCTAAATCTAAAGCAACGTATTCATGGGGCAAGGTATCAGCAATTCGTTGAACCCCCATTACACCTATCCAGTTAATGCCAGATCCATCGAAATAACCGTTTTTATCAAAGAAAACCGACTTATTAAGAAAAACAAGTTGAGTGGTTTTCATATTATAATTCACAATTATCTTATCGGGATAAGTCAGGTACTTCTTTTCATTTACTTGCTTTACAATATCCTTAACACCAAGAGGCTGCCCGAATTTATTGCTAATTAAAAATTGGGATATATTTAGACTATCGGCCCATAATGTTCTGAAGAACTGCATTCTTGAGCCTTCGTAAACAGAAAATCTTGTATTGTGGAAACGTTGTTTTTGGGCACTGTCAGCGGTTGCCATATCCTGAAAAATAAAATTCCCCTCATAAAGTATTCCTGAATTTTTCCAACTATATTCGAACTTATTCAGGAAATATGTAATTTTATACCCCAGTCCTTTGTTCAATATACGAATTGGATTTCGGGCAAATGCTTTTATGGTATCGAAATCAGCCTCGTAGTTGAACGTAATATCATTCTCATTTTCTATTTCACATTTCATTTCCTTATAATCGTCACCCAAAAATTCTTCTTTAAATAGTCTCAGACACATTTTCCTTTTATTTTTCAGTGATTTTGCTTTTACATTGGCCTGATTTATCACATAGTCTTTGGGCGATAACTTTACTTCAAGGGTTTTACCTTCTTCAAACTGTTTTAAGGTAACCGAATAATAACCAATTGCACTTACGGTTAAGGGCATATTCTTGTTTCTGGAAATATCCAACTCAAATTTTCCATCCTTATCGGAAGTTGTTCCAATATAGGTTCCATTAAAATAAACCGACGCAGAAATGATTGCCTGGTTTGTAGACGAATCGAATACCTTTCCTTTTATAACCTGACAACTGGCAATCTGAGAGAAATAAATACACACGGCGAGTACTAAAATCTTTTTCATTTTCTGTAAACGTTCGTTTTTCTTATTCTTATTCACGGAGTGACTTAAAATCACCCGGTGAATTTTAAGGTAAATCCTTTTGTGTAAATTGTCTATTTTAAACGATTTTATTTGATAAGATTCTTTTACTTACTTTCTTTTTTCTGCATTTTAGACATGAAGTAATCTTCCATGCGAATATTTTCGGAAAGCAATTTCTTCAAAGTTATGAATCTTAGTTGCGGCAGTTCCTCGGAAAAAGATGTTCAATGATTTTCTTTTCGTATCAATTATAAATTTTTACCAGTGGATACTTTACATTATATTGTCTTACAGGTTCTGGTCAATCAAAGTCGATAAATCTTCCAGTGGACATTCAATTGTAAGCATATTTCCATTTTTGTCTATAACGATTTTTGTAGGGATTGCTTCTACTTTGTATTTTGCAGCTATCTCATCCGTAAAATCAAATAGTACATTAAAACTATAGTTGTTTTCTTTGATAAATTTAGCTACATTCGTTTTTATATCAGCCGGTTTCATCTTTTCCCACACATTAATAAAGAAAAATTCCACGTTGCGGTTTTTATATTTTTCAACCAACTCCTGCATTTTAGGAAATGATGCGCGGCACGGACCACACCAGGTTGCCCAGAAATCAAGGATAACTACTTTTCCTTTATAATCTGACAACTTCACTTTTTTACCTTTCAGATTAGTTAAAGTGAAATCTATTGCCCCAAGACTTCCGTATTTTTTTATTATTTGATCTTTTGTTTTTTGAGACCTTGAATTCAATGCATTTTCCTTTATTTTTTCAAAATCAGCTAATGGAAGGTTTAGTTTTTTATAAATTTCCTGCAGTTGATTGATCATTATTTTTGAATCAACTCCTGCTTTAAGTTGTTTTTCAATATATGTCTTTGCAAATTCCAATCCTTTTGCTTTTTCAGCATAACCCGCATAACGCTCTTTACCACCCGAGTCAATATCAACCATCTTTGATATTTCATCCTGATATTGAAAAGCCAGATCATATTTCTGTAGTTTGTATAAGATTAATGCATACGTATCTGTGTAAGTAATGTATAAATCTTTCAACCTAATAATTTCGTTTTTTTTAGTAGAATCATTCATTGCCTTTTTAATAATTTCAATGGATTGTTTTGAAAGGCTTTCTGCAAAAGATAAATCCTTACCTAGAGTTATCAGATCCTGTCCGGATAATTCCCATGCAGTATTATTGTACAACTTTGCAATAAATAGGTCATTATGAATTAAAGAAGCATATCTTTTGATATTAAGAGTATCCTCATTTTTTAAATATGTACGTAGAAGTTCAACTTGAAAAGGTCTTTTTGCGTTTGACGATGTATCATTAAATTCGGTACAATACCTGTTCATTTCATCTGTAATAAATTTTTCCGGCCTGCTTTGAGCGTTAAAATACTCCCTGAAAAATTTATTCTTTGCAAACTGTCCTTTCGGGTATTTTTTCAATGCTATTCCTTCAATCTCAATAAATTTATCATACCTTTTCAACCATTGGTAAATATCGGAAGCTTTAGACAAACTTTTTTCGTCACCATTTACAATTAATTTCTCAGCGTATTCAATTACGGCAGGCTTAAATTTTGCGTTGTCTTTCTGATATTGAAAATAAAGGTAGTATGAATAACTTTCATCTTCTTTCAGCGCCGGATTTTGGGTGTATAATTCATCAAACCGACTTATTATTTCTTCCGTAGTCACATTCAATTTTAGTATATAATTACCCAAGCCGAAGTTCGAAATATATGACAATTTTGCCTTCTCTAATTCTTCTTTCGTCTTGTTTTTAAGATATATGATATATCCCTTATCAGAGTTACTGTCTATTATCTTCATCGTTTGATCTGTAACAGTCATATCTAAAAACTTGATTGAATCTGGCACAGCGACGGTGAATTCATAGTTTACATCCTTTTTAATTAAGGGTATAATCTGGTTATCAAAAGGCATATAAACCAGATTTATAACAGCATTCTCCGGCAACGTTAATCCGGTAGGTGGTTCGTAAACGTAGGTGTTTAATCCACCGGAAATAATATCAGCACTTTTAGGATATATCTTTCCATTCTGTGAAAATGAAAAGAAACTAATGAATAGAAAAATAAAAACAATGGATTTTTTCATAAGATGATTGTTATTTAATTAAACTAACTTTTATATTGCTACGATTAAACCTTTAATGTAAACCCCCTTGTGAAAGATATTTATCATAAACGACTTTTTTTGCTAAGATTCTTTTACTTGCTTTCTTACTTCACCATTTTAGTCCTCAAATAATCTTCCATGCGAATTCCTTCAGGAAGCAGTTTCTTTAAAGATTCGGTTGGGCGAAGCCATACAACAACTGTATCTTTTCGGGTTGGTAGATTGGTTTCAGCCATATGGATAGCAACCGGAAGAAATTTCATATCGTCAGGTAAATTTTCGTTATTGTAATTATAAACTCCGTTGGCATTTCCAATCAGCAACGGATAGAAATCATTTTTTGTTTCTTCCATACTAACCAGAACGCTATCAGGGCTGTTCTTTGCATTTAGCTTTTCGGTTTCATGAAACAGTGAGGTTGATACAAAATTTTTACTGGTACAACAGAATGCTATACCGGCATATCTTACGTGTTCCTGTTTACTGTTGGGATTTACATTCTTGTAAAATACGCCTTTGTCGTTCAGCACAATTCCCAACGTTTTTAGTTGGGCGACATTTAAATACAGAAAATCAGGTTGATTTCTGGTAGTACAACTGCTGATAGTTACCAGCAAAATAAGGGCAGTAAAAATAGTTGTTTTCATAATCTATATTTTAAATATTTACATTAACTATATAAATAACGTTTACTAAAAAAATTTATTGTCTTAATTTGAAAGGTTGTGAAAAATATTTTTTATTAATGTCGGCAATATATTCTGATTTATATTACGGTGCGCTGCACCTTGGTTTTTACCTGATTATCTATTTCTACAAATGTTATCGGTACTCTGTACCTTATTTATTGGTTATGAAATCAGGAATCCAACAGGTACGGAGTACCGATAATATATGTAGTAAGGTAAAATAAAAAGGAAATGTCAGGTGCAGCGCACCGAAATATAAAATTAATATAGTCAACTATATTTTTTAAAATTATAGCTGATTTTGTAGACAATCATATTATTTAAGTAGTGTCTAAAATATAATGTCGTATTTTCCTCCAAAATTGGACAACACATACGACAAGCGTTCTTTGAGATTCTGAAAACAGATATAAGCATCAAAAGGTATCCATTGATAC
>CAIYTJ010000589.1 GCA_903929065.1 uncultured Bacteroidales bacterium
CTACAAATCCTGAAAATCGTCACGGAAACCATGTTAAACTAAGTTCTGCTAGCATCTCATCAACTGTCGATGAGCTGGAGGTGCCATTGACGCTGGGCCTTGACCACATCGACGACGACAATGATGTTGAGAAACCTCTTTTCCCCGAGTCAGGCTCGCCAATGGAGGATGACTTGGGGGATCAAATGTACTGCACCCAGATACAAGATGTCCGCGATCCTTCTCCAATTCTCAACCAGGGAAAGGTGTCGTTGACATTATTTATTATAATTGAAGAAAGTTTATTCCTTCATTTGAAAATGCTGATGGTTGGAAACATCCTGCAGTTATCAATTCGTATAGCTCAATATCATCTTCCGGTTCGCCATTTATCGTCATCTTTGGCACAATGCCATACACTGAGAATTTTGCTCTTATGTCTTTAATTATCTGGGAGCAGTCTAATAAACTATTGAAGTAAATGCTATCAAATAGCGTGTAATAATACCTGCTATTTTTAGGCAGTAAATCATTAAATATTGATGCCTCTATATTCTGCAATTGCGATGCTAATGTATCAGGTTCACTACTTAAAATCTCAAGTGATTTATAGGTAAGTGGATATATTGATTTAAAGCGTTTGGAGATAGCAGCATAAGGTTTGAAGTCAAAATAGATGCCCTTGTACAGTAATACTTTTTTTATCTCCCTTTCTTCCTTGATCTTTTCCTCTGTTTGTGATAAGTCTACAAAGCTTTCATAAAGTTCTCCTGCCTGACAATCCATTAAATAGTTTGTATCAAATGGTAGACTCTTCTGCCTCATTAGGTAGCATAACAGTAATGGGTGACAGTTTTTGATGTCAACATCGTTGAATGTTTCCGATCCATTGTGCAAATGCTTCCTGCTTACTTTACTAAGATTGCTGAATGAATTATAGATGCGGTCAACTTTAGGTCCCTTCTTAATATACCTATCACCATTGAGCGCAAAAAGAGCACTAAGTCTGCAACGAAGTTGATTTTTAGTTAATGATTTTTCGACTTGGTTTTCAAATTCCGCTTTAATTGCATCCCGATAGTTAACTTTTGTATGCTTTATTGTCTTTTCAAATTTTGCAGGATATTTCCTGTCTGTAGTTAGAACTCGGCTATTTTCATGTCTCATAAGCACAAGGCATAAATTGTCTTTCAGATATTTATTGTGGATTCGGTACTGGGTATTTCTCTTCATTTTTTCATAGTACTTGCCGTCTTTGTAAGGAACCGCAGTTAATACTTCCAGTTCAGAAAGTATTTTCAGATACTCTTTATAGGTTTTGGAAGTGAGGTATTTTATCAGGTCTCTACTAGCTATTGGTACAATGGTATCGCCAATCGATCTACTCTGAATATCAATCCAGCGTAAAAATTCGAGGATATTTTTGATCGCTAATATTTTGTTTTTTATCGGAAAGCTATTCTTGGAGAATAGCTCAGTTACCAGGCTCATACTGGTTACGAAAATTGAACTGGTTTCAATTATTTGTTTACCACCGATAGTTTCGAGGTTTTCATTTGTCAAAGGAATAATTTCATACATACTTTCTGCTTCATTTTTATAAAGTATATATCAAAAGTTTGACCTCCCTTTTCACTATTTTCAAATTTTAATTAAAATAGCTTCAAGTTTCAGTAAAAGTGAAATGCAACAAGTTTTTTGCTCCGCAATTCTTGATGGTTGTGTATGTCCTAAAAAAGTGAAATCAAGGAGAACTCATCTATTTTATCTATTATATTCTCCCATTCTTTTATTACTTGTATTATTGACTTTTCCGTGATTGACGTTGCTTTACCGGGCCGAAATAATTACATGCGAGAGTTTTTTTGGCTCCGTAATTCTTTATGGTTGCGCAAGTCCTAAAAAAGTGAAGGCAAGGAGAACTTATCTTTCTTTTCTATTATATTCTCCCTTTCTTTTATATTACTTGTATTGTTGACTTTTCCGTAATTGATGTTGTATTGCCGGGCCAGTTCGTGATTTGTTGGATAGCTTATACCGGGCGAAATAATTACAAGCGAAAGTCTTGCGAGCGCAGCCTCGCATAGCGTACTAAAAAGTCTATTTGCTACACGTGTATCACGTTGCTTCAAAGTGCGCTAAAATCATGCTGCAAATCGACATAAATGCACTTTTTAACTCTTTGCAGATAGTCAGTACACGGTTTATAAGGAGAATGACTATTTACAATGATGCCTTAATATCATCATCGCCCAAGAGCGGTCACTATTATCGGTACAAGTAATCGAAGTTAATTTCCATCAACGGTATCAAATTCCACCTTACATTCGTGTAATATTTATTTTTAATTTAACTCGCTGTCATGGAGATGTACATTTTAATTGCTCTTGCCATTATTTCAATCATAATGCAGATTGTTTTTCGAGCTAAACCAACTCAGCAAACTGATATTTTACCAAAGATTGACCAGTTTGCTGCATCATTACAAAGACTGGAAGACAACATAAAGCTTGATTTCAGAACTAACAGGGATGAGAGTAGTAAGCTTGCAAAAGAAAACCGGGATGAACTAAATGTCACCTTGAAAGACTTCAAGCAAGAGCTTGCCAGTACATTAAAATCCATTACTGAGCAAAACCAACAAGCATTAGAGAAGTTAACAACTACCTTAGAGCTAAAGCTATCTACCCTCACAGAAAAGATTGATATTAATGCCTCACAAAGCCGTGACCAATTAGCCAAGAGCATTAAAGAGTTCTCCGAAAGTAACACAGCCGCACTTGATAAAATCAATGCTAAAGTTGAGGAAAAACTAAAGACACTAACAGAACAACTTATAACAGAATCCAAACAACAACGTGAAGCACTGTCAACGGCTTTTAAAGGCTTTGAAGAAACATTTGCTAAGAATGTGAAGTCATTTAATGATTTACAGAAAGAGAAGTTTGAACTGATGGAATCCAAACAGAATGACCTTGTAAAAGGTACGGAAACAAAACTGGATATTATTCGAGCCACAGTTGAAGAGAAGCTGGAGAAAACATTAAGTGAGAGATTAGGACAGAGTTTTGAAACAGTGGGCAAGCAATTGATAGAAGTACAAAAAGGGCTCGGTGAGATGCAAACATTAGCTCAGGATGTAGGGGGGCTTAAAAAAGTTCTTTCAAATGTAAAAATGAGAGGCGGTATTGGCGAGGTTCAGTTGGCTATGTTATTGGAGCAAGTATTAGCTCCTGAGCAGTACGAAGCTAATGTGAAAACAAAACAAGGATCATCCGACCTTGTTGAATTTGCCATAAAACTACCCGGCAGAGACGATGGCAATTCGGTTGTATGGCTACCAGTTGACGCTAAGTTCCCGAAAGATGTTTACGAGCAATTACAGAACGCTTATGATATTGGTGATATAGCTCAAATTGAGGTAGCTCAAAAGAACCTTGAAAATACTATTAAGAAAATGGCTAAGGACATACATGATAAATACATTGACCCGCCCAATACAACTGATTTTGGAATCATGTTCTTGCCGTTTGAAGGTATTTATGCAGAGGCTGTAAGAAAAGCTAGTTTATTAGAAGAGTTACAGCGCACCTACAAAATAATAGTAACTGGCCCGACAACACTGGCTGCTATCCTAAATAGCTTACAAATGGGCTTTAAAACATTAGCTATTCAGAAACGCAGCGGTGAGGTATGGAAAGTGCTTGGTGCAGTTAAAAAAGAGTTTGAAGCATTTGGGGGACTATTGGATAAGGCACATAAGAATATCACCAGCGCAGGGGATACAATAGAATCTTTGATGGGTACCAGAACAAGGGCTATCCAAAGAACGCTGAAGGGAGTTGAAACATCTACTTCGACAGATGCCAAATTGATTTTGCCAGAAATTACAGGAGGTGAAGAATAGCTAAACTGCACTCGAAAACGAAATCAATTATGATGGGATTTTGCAGAATAAGTTCAATTTTGCATTGTAATAACCGAAAAATTGCATTTTATGGAGTACAACCAACTGAAGGGCTTTTTGCAGGATAAGATGAGGATGTCACATATTTACCAACCAGTGATGATTAAGCATCTGCTCAGAAATCATGGGATAGCATCAGATATTGAGATTGCAAAGGAAACATCGCTTCAGGATCCAACTCAGATTGAGTATTACCAGAACATCACTAATAATATGGTCGGCAAAGTATTGCGGAACCATAAAATTGTGGAAAAGAATAAAAAGGAATATGCACTCAATGGTTTTGATGGATTAACTCAAGATCAGATAACTGAGCTAATAAATATCTGTAACGCCAAACTAGAACATTATATCGAAAAAAGAGGCGAGGCTATATGGCAACATCGAAGTAAGAATAGGGATTTAATCTCTGGAACCATCAGGTACGAAGTATTAAAAAGGGCAAGATTCAGGTGTGAATTATGTGGCTGTATGGACAGTGAAAAACAACTGCAGGTAGATCATATCGTGCCGAAGAATCATGGTGGTGAAGATTCTATAAACAATTATCAGGCACTTTGCTACACATGCAATGCTATGAAGAGCGATAGAGATGATACGGACTTTCGTGAACTGGATAAGCAATATGCACATCGGGAGCATGACTGCATGTTCTGCAAAATTGAAAAAAGTAGAATCGTTGAGGAAAACAACCTGGCATACTTGATAATGGATGGATTCCCAGTGACACATATGCATATGCTGGTGATACCAAAACGCCATTTTAGGGAGTATTTTGACATATTCCAGCCTGAGCTTAACGCAATTCAGGACCTTCTGTTAAAAGGCAAGGATATGGCAAAAAAAGATGACAGAAGCATATCTGGTTTTAACATTGGCATCAATAGTGGTAAGACTGCTGGTCAAACAATATTTCATTGCCATACTCATCTTATTCCAAGGCGGGAAAATGATGTTGAAAATCCAAGAGGTGGTGTAAGGCATTTAATCCCTGGCAAAGGGTATTACAATGTATAGAAATCAAGCTCATTAGGCTACATTTGAAGAAAATTTGGTTTGGATAAAACTTTTTTAATTAATGAAACATATTGAAGTTGTTGCGGCGATCATAATCAGAGAAAATAAAATTCTGTGCGTTCAAAGAAACCGAAGTAAGTTTGACTATATTTCTTTTAAATATGAGTTCCCCGGAGGAAAAATAGAGCAAGGAGAGTCACAAGAGGCTGCATTGCAGAGAGAAATTGACGAAGAATTGAACATGACAATATGCATTAAAGAAAAATTTTTGACGGTAAACCACGAATATCCGGATTTTAAATTGACGATGCATTCCTTTATCTGCACCTGTGAAGACCCAGACGTAACATTAACAGAACACATCAAATATGAATGGCTTAATAAAAATGATTTGAATAAACTCGATTGGGCAGCAGCTGATCTTCCGATTGTAGAAAAGCTAACAATTGATTAAACTATAACATGCACAGTGAACTTCTTCTCAGTATTACAACTGGGTTTGTTGACAAGCAAATACATTCAAACAATAAGTTCATTCCTAAATTATTAGTGAATGATGCTTATTCTGGAAGGAAAGTGCTTACAACTATTAACCAGGAATTAAGGACTTGCGATGAATTTTGTTTATCTGTTGCATTTGTAACAACAAGTGGTGTTGCAACTTTAATAAACACTCTCATCCTACTTGAAAATAAAAAGATTAATGGCAAGGTATTGGTTTCTCAATATTTAAATTTCACACAACCCGAAGCCTTAAAACGATTACTGAGATTCAAAAATATCGAACTCAAAATTGCCACAAACAATAATTTCCACGCTAAAGGTTATCTGTTTAGACACGATAATATATACAGTCTGATAATAGGGAGTAGTAACTTAACTGCAAGTGCACTTTGCACAAACACTGAGTGGAATCTAAAAATATCAGCTTCTGATCAGAGTTCCATCATTTACCAGTCTTTCATTGAATTTAAATCCGAATTTGAAAAAGCCATTCCTGTAGACGAACAGTTTATCCTTGGGTATGAAGATGTTTACCAAAAAATCCGTCAAATTGGTAATCGTGTCACAGAGTTTCCTTTATCAGTAACCGCTGCCGCAATAAAGCCTAATGCAATGCAACTTGAGGCGTTGCAGAATATTTCACTCTTAAGATCCAATGATAAGAAACAAGCACTAATAATTTCAGCAACGGGTACGGGAAAAACCTTTTTATCTGGGTTTGACGTAAGAAAGTTTAACCCCAAGAAATTATTGTTCGTTGTTCATAGAGCAAATATTGCAAGAGCAGCAATGAACACATACAAACAAATTTTTGGAGTCACCAAATCAATGGGAATGTTTTCTGGTGATCAAAAAGAAATAGAAAAGGACTTTATTTTTTCAACAGTCCAAACGATATCCAGGCAAGAAAATTTAATGAAGTTCGATCCTGAATATTTTGACTATATAGTTGTGGATGAAACTCACAGAGCTGGCGCTGAATCATATTTACGAATACTGAAGCATTTCAACCCAAAGTTCCTTCTTGGCATGACTGCCACGCCAGAACGAACAGACGGATTGGATATTTTCAAATTGTTTAACTACAACATAGCATATGAAATCCGATTGCACAAGGCTTTGGAAGAAGAAATGCTATCGCCTTTCCATTATTACGGGGTCGCTGACATTACAATTAATGAATGTGTTTTAGAAGAGAATTCCGATTTTTTACTATTGACATCGTCTGAAAGAATTAGGCATATCATTGAGAAATCAAAGCTATACTCGTGTGATGACGGTAATGTCCGTGGGCTAGTATTTTGTTCAAGAATTGATGAATGCTTTAACCTTTCTAATGCTTTCAACACATTAGGTTATAAGACAATTGCACTTAGTGGCGAGAACACTGAATCCGAGAGAAGCCATGCTATAAGTTTATTAGAGTCAGATGTCTCAGAAGAGAAAATAGACTACATTTTTACGGTGGATATTTTTAATGAGGGTATTGACATACCAAAGGTCAATCAAATCATAATGCTTAGACCTACTCAATCCGCAATAATTTTTGTGCAGCAACTTGGACGTGGGTTGAGGAAGATAACGAACAAAGAATACCTTACTGTCATTGACTTTATCGGGAACTACAAGAATAGCTATATGGTTCCAATTGCGCTGTATGGTGATACCTCATATAATAAAGACACTCTGCGCAAACTAATCTCCAGTGGTAGTTGTTTAATTCCTGGAACTTCAACAATTAATTTTGATAAAATCACTGAATCTCGCATTTACAACGCTATCGACTCTGCCAACATGCAGCTGAAAAAAGACCTTGTAAATGATTACAAATTACTCAAGTTCAAATTAGGTAGATTCCCCATGATGGTTGATTTTATCAACCATGGATCTCGTGACCCGCAGCTATATGTAAACTACGCCAGATCTTATTTCAATTTCGTTTCAGATATTGAAGAATGCTATTCGGATCAGGTGAGCAATAAGCAAAGAAAGTTGTTGGAATTATTCGCTAATGAAATAAACAATACTAAGCGAGTTGAAGAAAATATTATTTTACGGGAAATCATTAATCATGGATCAGTCACCATCGATAGTATAAAATATATTATAAAGGAACGGTATCAATATGCTATTGATGACAGAACAATAAGCTCATGCATTTCAAACTTGAATTTCGAATTTGTTACCGAGAATAACGACAAGAAATTAAAAACTATTAGAGAAATATATGACACTCGAATCGTGATTGAGAAAGACTCGCAAATAATTCAAGATCCAGAATTTAAATTGAATTGTGAAAATTCGGTTTTTCTCCAGTTTTTAAACGATAGCCTAAATTACTCGATTGCGATGTTCGATAGTCAATTCAACCGATCTAAATTTTTTAGCGGATTTGTTCTCTATCGAAAATATTCGAGGAAAGATGTCTTTAGAATATTAAACTGGGATAAAAATCCTCTGGCTCAGAATGTTGGTGGGTATATTATCAGCACTGACAAGACAAACTGTCCAATATTTGTGAACTACCACAAGGATGAGAATATTTCCAGCACGTCAAAATACGAAGATGGGTTTATTAATCCAACGGATTTTGAATGGATGTCAAAGTCAAAAAGAACACTTCAAAGCCCAGATGTTCAGACCATAATTAACTATAAGGAACATGGCTTGCGCCTACCACTTTTTATTAAGAAGAGCAATGATGAGGGAAATGATTTTTATTACATGGGAGATGTGACACCAATTGAAAATAGTTTTGAACAAACAACCATTCCTGATGATAATGGGAAGAAGATTTCGGTTGTAAAAGTTAGGTTTTTAATGCAAATACCTGTTGATGAAAATATCTATAGTTACATTACAAACAAAGCAGAATAATCGAAAATTCTTTCCCTGATAACTTTATGGACGAAATTTATATTATTTCGCAGCCGCTCAGCCTTCTCCATAAATAAAAATTGATTTTAAAAATCCATGAAATAATGAAATACACGTGTTGCCTGGAAAACGTATTACAACATATAGAAATCAGCTGCATTAGGCTACCTTTGCACAATTATTAAGTCAATATGCGGATTGTACATAGAATTGAAGATTTTTTGTTTGAATTATTCCCTAATGCCAGGAATAAAGAAGGAAATTTTGACACGCTCAAAGATGAGTTAGAACGGTATTATACTTATGGTGCTTTCAAGCCTAAGGTGACAATTGCAGATGGTTGGATAAACATCGAAATAGATACCAAAACTATTGAATCTCAAGATAGTGATTATAAAAGGGCTGTTTCATTATGCGAGAAGGGAAATTTCAATGAAGCAAAGAAGATATTATCAAACCTAATTCAAAAGAATCCATCAAACTCTGAATATCACAGAATATTCGGTCAAATCCTTTCCGAGGAAGGCAGCCAGGAAGAAGCAATTAATTCCCTTATAGATGCACTTAAATGGAATCCGAAGAACTCATTTGCACTACTCATGATGGGTAATATTTTTGCGAAATACAAAAATGATATTGAAACTGCACTTAAATACTACGACCAAGCTGTAAAGATTAACCCTCAGGATAACATCGCCATAAACAATATCGGCGCAAACCTTATGCAGCAAGGTAAGGTAGAACAGGCTAAAAAATATTTTTGGGACGCTATCAAGATCAACCCCAATTATCCCAATACTCACTATGCTCTGTCACTTGTAAGCGAGAAAGAAGGTGATTTGCAGTCCTCATTGTATAGTGCTATCCAGGCAATAAAAAAGAATGAAAAAAAGGATGGTCTATACCAGAACTCACTTAATCAAGCCATCAGTATCAGTAAGGAAATAATAGAAACTGGCATAGGAAAGAAGATCATTAACAACTATAAAAATTCCTTAGAGGTCGAAGGCGAAACTAATATAGAAATTACTCCTGATGATGGTTTACCAACAG